>JAOUKJ010000064.1 GCA_029882675.1 Cyclobacteriaceae bacterium | reverse complement strand
CCATTATCGCTGCCGGGGCTGTGCTCTATTATCTCGATGAAACTGAACATAAAGAAACAAGCCACATCGCGGCAATCGCGCGCATTGAAGAAGAGAAGCACGTTTGGCTGGACAAGTTTACCATCCGAAATCTGGAACTTATATACCCCCAACAGCCCGGCGGTGTTCCACTTATCGAAATTCTGGACGATACGGTGACCCCCATGGGCTCTCGCATGATGAAGAAATGGTTGGTTTTGCCGTTAAAAGACCTCAACAGTATACGCCAACGACAATCGTTTGTAGAAGCCTTTGTCAAAGACCGCGACCTGCTGGATGAAGTTCGGCAAAATTTGCGGCAAATTGGTGATGTGGAAAGGCTGATCTCCAAGGTAGCTGTGGGACGCATTAATCCCCGGGAAATGCTCTCCCTGAAAAAAGCCCTGAAAAACACCCTTCCCGTAAAAGAAGCCATCCTGGGTTCGGATAGTGAAGAGTTTAAAAAATATGGCGAAAATCTGAATCCCTGCACCCTGCTGCTCGAAAAAATAGAAAATCAACTGCAAGATGAAGTACCACTCGTCACACATCAGGGCGGATTCATCCGGGACGGAATAGACCCTGAATTGGACGAGTTGAGAAGCATTGCCTTTTCCGGCAAGGACTACCTCCTGAATATTCAGAAACGAGAAAGCGAACGCACCTCCATCTCATCCCTGAAAATAGCCTATAATAAGGTGTTTGGCTATTACCTTGAAGTGAGTAATGCCCACAAAGACAAGGTGCCTGAAGAGTGGATCAGGAAACAAACCCTGGTCAATGCCGAGCGATACATCACGGAAGAACTGAAAGTATATGAAGAGAAAATACTCAATGCCGAGGAGAAACTCATCCGCATTGAACAACAGCTCTTCCAGCAACTGGTCAGTTTTGCCAGCGACTATGTAGCTCCCATACAACAAAATGCACGTATTCTGGGCACCATCGACTGCCTGGTGTCATTTGCCAGTCTGGCCCTCCAAAACAGGTATTGCAAAC
Organism: Cyclobacteriaceae bacterium; assembly: GCA_029882675.1. Lineage (GTDB taxonomy): Bacteria > Bacteroidota > Bacteroidia > Cytophagales > Cyclobacteriaceae > JAOUKJ01. The sequence continues at coordinate 11,626 of JAOUKJ010000064.1, read as the reverse complement.
CGGAGGTTAACGACACAAAAGTACTTGACATCCGCGAGGGTCGTCACCCGGTGATCGAAAGACAAATGCCTCCCGGCGAATCCTACGTGCCCAACGATGTATTTCTGGACAACGACAGCCAGCAGATTATGATCATCACCGGACCCAATATGGCCGGTAAATCAGCCCTTTTAAGGCAAACAGCACTCATTGTACTCATGGCCCAGATGGGCTCGTTTGTACCGGCAAAAAGTGCTTCACTGGGAATCGTCGATAAGGTCTTTACCCGTGTGGGGGCTGCCGACAACCTTTCCCGCGGCGAATCGACGTTTATGGTGGAAATGACCGAAACGGCCAGTATCCTCAACAACCTGAGTGACCGCAGCCTGATCCTGATGGATGAAATAGGAAGGGGAACCAGCACCTACGATGGCGTGAGTATTGCCTGGTCGATTGTGGAATTTTTGCACAACCACCCCGAACATAAAGCCAAAACCCTGTTTGCCACACACTACCACGAACTCAATCAACTGGAAAGTGATTTCCCGCTGATAAAAAATTATAATGTCTCGGTAAAAGAAGTGGGTGACAAAGTGATCTTTTTACGCAAGCTCAAACAGGGCGGGAGCCAACACAGCTTCGGCATTCACGTGGCTCAGATGGCCGGCATGCCCAATGTCGTAGTGATCCGTGCTAATGAAATCATGCGGTTTCTCGAAAAAGAAAAACGCAAAGATCCCAAGCAACCCAAATGGGAAGAAATGCCCAAAAACAATTACCAACTCAGCATGTTTCAGGCCGACCCCCGCCATGAAGAAATTGAAGGCCTGCTGAATAAACTCGACATCAACACCATCAGCCCGGTGGAAGCCCTGCTCAAGTTGAATGAGATCAAGAATATCCTGGGAAGGACGAAGTAACCCCCTGCTTTTTTCATACGCCAACGCGCGATCCTAAAACACTACGAAATAATATATTATTTCTTATATAAAGAAGTATAGTTTGTCCTGATTTCCATCATACTCTTTGCCTTCAATTAATCATAAGTTGCATGACAAATTGTTTAATTGCCTTTTTTTTAGCCGAATAGCGTATTCATAAAGATGAGGTAAACTGATACAATTCATTAATCTACTACAACGCCAAAAAATACTTATATGAGCGAAGACCAAAATACAATATCCAACGGCGAGCAGCCAAAGAAAGCATTTTTACATGGCTTGCTTGACAACTACTTTTTGATGCTTGTTCTGGGGCTGGTGGTATATGCCCTGTCATATTGCATTTGGGGTGTCATCGAAATTTTAGGCACCCAACCAATCCCGGATGAAATTAAACAAACACTACTAAACCCCTGATGATATGAGCTTAACAGCACCACCTAAGGACTGGTACATAAAAAAGATTGCCCGTGATGAAAAAGGATGGATCATATTCTCATTGATCATCTGCCTTTTCATGTTTTTCTGGATGATACTATGGCATGTATATGGGAAGCAAAATCCATCCAGCATAACCTATACCACTACAACAGCGGAGTTCACCCAGCTTCATCAGGCCTTTTCCGACAAGTATAAGATCGGGGAAGACAACAACCTGCCGGTGGTCATGCCTCCGGCAGAAAGCGATGTTTTTCTTTTGGGCCAGATGTGGAGTTGGTCGCCCGTGCTGGTGCTTAAAAAAGATGAATGGTACACGTTCCACCTTTCTTCTAAGGATGTAGTACATGGGTTTTCTGTACAACCCATTAATATGAATTTTATGGTCTTGCCTACCTATGACTATACCATAAAATTTAAACCTACTGAGACTGGCGAATACAAAATCGTCTGCAACGAGTTTTGTGGCATCGGCCACCATATGATGATCGGAAAGATTGTTGTTGTCAATGACGAATCAGAGCTCGGTCAGTACGGAATCACCAAAACCAACTAATAAAGTTAACAATTATAGATATGTTCAGGACTTGTGACATTACCGGCTTCAAAGTTTGTCTAGCCTCCCAAAAACTGATTCGAATCAATGCTGTGTTTGCAGTGGTCTCACTTTTAATCGCTGTACTTGGCGCCATACTGCTGGTGTTTACGCGCTGGCAGGAAGTTCACCTGTTGTCTTCTCCGTGGTATTACCGGATTCTGACCCTTCACGGTTTAAATGCGTTGATCTTCTGGATCGTATTTTTTGAAATCGCCGGATTATATTTCGGTTCAACTGTGGTATTAAATACCCGTTTCTGCTCCCCTTTGCTTGGGTGGGTTTCTTTTATCCTCATGGCCGGCGGGTTTATAATGGTAGACGTAATGGTACTCCAGGGCAAAGCAGATGTCTTAATGACCTCTTATGTGCCCCTCAAGGCCCACCCACTTTACTACCTCGGAATTATTTTATTTGCTGTTGGAGCCCTGCTTGGTGTAGGATTGTTTTTTGGTAATCTTGTCAAAGCTAAAAGAGAAGGCAATGTTGGCGAATCTTTGCCCCTTTTCACCTTTGGATTGATGGCTGCAGCCATTATCGCTGTCATGACACTTTTATCTGGTGCCGTTGTTTATGTGCCTACTTTTCTCTGGTCACTTGGCTTAATTGAGTCTGTGGATTCTGCCTGGTACCGCCTGATCTGGTGGGGGCTCGGACATTCTTCACAACAGATCAATGTAGCTGCCATGATAGCCATCTGGTACCTCACCGCCAGCCTCACTGTTGGTGGAAATTCAGTCAATGAAAAGGTATCACGTATTGCCTTTCTTCTTTACGTGCTCTTTATATGTATTGCCTCAGCGCACCACTTACTGGTTGATCCGGCTGTTAGCTCTACCTGGAAAGTATGGAATACCAGTTATGCCATGTACCTGGCCGTCCTTGCCTCTATGATCCACGCATTTGCCGTACCGGCTACGATTGAATCAGCTCAACGTCGCAAGGGCTATACAAATGGCCTGTTTGAATGGTTTGCCCGTGCCCCCTGGGGCAATCCGGCATTTTCATCTGTTTTCCTGGCCATCATAGGTTTTGGTTTTATAGGTGGCATTACCGGTGTGATATATGGCATGGAACAAACAAACATAATTGTGCATAATACCATGGCCATCGTAGGACATTTTAAAGGGACTGTCGTATTGGGCACTACCCTTACCTTTATGGGCATCACTTATTATATTATTCCACTTATTTTCAGAAAAAAGATTGTGGCTTTTAAACTGGCAAAGATTCAGCCCTGGCTGTTTTTCTTTGGTATTGCCATATTATCTGTTTCTATGATCGCCCTGGGGATGTTTGGTGTGCCGAGAAGACACTGGGACATTACGTTCTCCGGAGCCATTTTTTCACATGACTTCAATCCGGTCATCGGAATATTCTGGGTACTTATGGTGCTGGGAGGTGTCGTGGCTTTCCTTGGTGCATTGATATGGCTATTGATCGTAGTGATCTCCGTATTTTTCGGTCCGGCAGTGAATGGCCCTGAAGATTTTCAGTTATCAATTGCTGAGCCGGCACCTCAGGCTGATCATGGCCATAAATTTATTGCACCGGGAACACTGGTCGCCAGTCTGATCTTTATGGCTGCATTACTTATTTTCTTCTTCCTCAACTGGAAGTGGCTCTCTGCTATTTGGGAGATTCAATAAGTAAACACAGATGAAAGACACAAACCAAAACCTAATCCAATGGCTGGCACTTGCTGTTCTGGCCATTGGATTTATGGGGTTTTTTTCACTGGAAATTGCCCTCGCCAGAACCCCCTTCCTGCAACATTATATCACCTCACCTACCCTTTTCTACCGGGCCTTATGTGTCCATGTTATCTTTGCCATGGTGGTCTGGCTTATGGTGTTTAATGTATGCATATGGCACCTTTACCTCCCCCTGAAAAATACCCTCACCGGACGTATTTCAAAGGGACTGACATTCTTAAGCATTGGTTTATTTGCGGCCGTTGGAATTTTTGAAATCGGACAACCATACCTCAACAACTATGTGCCTGTCATTGACCACCCGGTATTCTGGACAGGACTGATATTCTTTACCCTGGCTTATTTACTGGAGCTACTCAGGTTTAGCCCCTACATCAACGCCCTTTTAAAAGGAGACGTACAACAACAACTGATGTCATTCTCTTTCCTTCTTTCTTTCTTATGTATTGCCATTGCCCTGATCTCCTTAATGGGTACTGAAAGAACCTCAGATGTAAAACTTTTCTTTGAAAAGGCATTTTGGGTGCCCGGCCATATTCAACAATTCCTTAATGCCTGTATTATGCTCCTTTGCTGGCATTATCTTGTAAAAAGGAATAATAATAACTATCGCATTACAAATAATTACTGGATTAAAATTGCCAACGGATCGATGCTTTTTTTCGCCTTTACCCTGCTGTCAGGCCTTTTTATCAATCCCTTATCCCCTACCTTCCGGTTTGTTACTGTCCTTTCATATGGCCTGGGGTTGGGAATCCCCGTCCTTATTCATTCATTTTTTCTGATCAAATATTTTCGTTGGAAAGGCTTTGCCAGTTTTACCTTTATTCTGTCCCTCATCCTTTATTATGCAGGCATTCTGATCGCATACGGAGGCATGTCAAGCGACCTGCGCATTACAGCCCACTACCATGGCGTGGTCACCTCCCTTACTGTCGCCCTGATGGGCATTTCTTTCTACATTTTAAAAGATAAAGAAATATTGAAATTTGAGAAACTGGCCAGATGGCAACCTGTGATCTATACCAGTGGTATGTTTTTACTTATAATCGGGCTTTTTCTCGCGGGCTATTACGGAGCTCCGCGAAAAACCTTCGGTTTTAACTGGATTTTTGATAACACCATGGTCAGTTACCTGAATATACTTGGCGCAGGAGCCGTGTTGTCCATTTTAGGAGGTGTTATGTTTTTCGTTTATGTAGTCATATCACTGATCAACAAACTGGCATTACGCACTACCCTGCCTTTTATTTTATGCGCGTCCCTTTTCATTTCATTTGACACACCGGATCAGAAAAAGTTTCTTGGTAAAGACATTGCCAATATTGAAGTCTTTGACCGGTCTGGCAATAAGTTTATGCTGTATGATCTGATAAAAAACAAACCCGTAATCCTGAGCCCCATTTATACCAGCTGTCCGCACTCCTGTTCGCTGATTACCGCCAACCTGAAAGAAGTTGCAGAAAAGATAGATGGGTATGGTACCCAATTTACAGTAATCAGTTTTTCATTTGACGACGCGGATACTCCAAAAGATCTTGACAATTTTTCAAAAAGGTGGCAGCTGAACGGTACTGACTGGAATATCATCTCCGCCCGCAAAGAAAATATTGATTCATTACTGAAATCCATCAATTTTAAAATTCAAAAAGACGAAATATCCGGTGATTATGCACATCCTAATCTGGCCGTGGTCCTCACTCCGAAAAAAAGGATTTCCCGTTATATTTTTGGCATTTTTCCAGATAAAAAAGATCTGAAACTGGCCATAATGGAAGCTACTGATGAAAAGACATCGTTTAGTTTTTACGATGGACTGTACCTCAATTGCTTCCAATATGACGTCAACAGCGGCACATATGTCATCGACTGGTCTTTTTTAATTCAGGTTTTTGCCGGGCTATCAGTGATCGGAAGTTTATCAATCATTACCATAAGGCAGTTAATAACATAATTTTTCTACTTTTATCGAGCTATGCAGGGGTTAGGGTATTATCAACGTTTTACACAATTTATAAGTCGTATTTTTTCCACCAGATTCAATCCCTTCTATCACCTGGGATCCATTACAATTTTTCTTCTTTTCATAGATATTGTTTCCGGCATTTATTTATTTGTCTTTTATAATATAGATCCCCGTCATGCGTATGATTCCACTCAGGTCATTTCGCAACAATTTATCGGGAGTATCATGCGGGGCCTCCATCGCTATTCCTCAGATGCCTTACTGGTTTTTATCGGCTTGCACTTCATCGATATGCTTATTCTCGGCAAGTTTAAGCGTATCATTTCCTGGATGTCGGGTGTCGGATCCGTAGCCCTTACACTGATTCTGGGCCTGACCGGGTTTATCCTGGTATGGGATCATAAAGCCAAACTGATGGGGCTGCTGACGACCAAGCTACTTATCGCTTTACCCGCTTTTAACCCTTCTATCGCCGGTACCTTTTTACTCAATGACCTGAGTTTTATGAGCGGTTTTTTTCGCATTACGCTATTTGGTCATATTTTTCTCACCATTGCTATGGTGATCTTACTCTGGATTCACGTAGTGAGACTGGCCAAACCCAAAATTATTCCTCCAACATATATAATGTGGGCTGTGGGTATTTCCCTCACCATCTCAACACTGGTCTTTCCCGTGGTGAGTGATCCCCCGGCCCATGATTCTATTATTCCCTATCATACGACTTTCGACTGGTATTACTTTGCCGGATATTACCTCATGAAGGTGTTTTCTGTTCCCGTCAACTGGATCATCATTTTAATGACATCTTTTGTTTTCACCATATTACCATTCCTTTTTAAAAAGAAAAAGAAACAACCTGCACAAATAGACCAGGAAGACTGCGATGGATGTAAACAATGCTGGATTGATTGCCCGTATGATGCCATTGACATGATAAAAATAGATGGGGAAGAAAAAGCCGCTGTTAGGGAGTCCAAATGTGAAAGTTGCGGAATATGCGTAGGTTCATGCAAAGGGCAATCCATCGTACTACCCGGCTTCACCCTGGCCAGCCCCACTTCGGAAGAAAGGCCTGTTGTTATTTATAAATGTAAAATGGCCTTAAATGTTGTTCTCCCGCAAACCCCCGGAGTGAAGGAGTATATTGTTCCCTGTGTTGGTGATATTAATACGCAGGGAATGGAAAAGACACTCCGTGAAGAGGCCGATGGAATCATATTATCTTCCTGTGATGATTGTTTCCATCGGTTAGGTAGCCAATGGACAGAAAAAAGGATAAACAGAAAACGAAGACCCACACTGAGCAGAAAGGTACTACTCGAAAAAGTAAAACTCATTAAAGGGTCTTTCAATATTCAACAGGAAGTTGATGAGTTAAGAAGGGGCACTTCACAAGAACGAAAACCCCGGCAAAAAAATCTCGAGGTTATCGAAAGAAAAAGGATGCGCATCCCCTTGCCTGAAATAATCTGGGTTTTACTCTTCCTGGTTATTCCCTCCCTGAGCAACACCGAGCTTTCTTTTTATGATACCAATCAGAAAATACTGATTCTTAATTTTAAGTATACATCGTCACCCGTAACGGAAAAAAGTAATGAGACATCAAGGCTGGATCACATGCGGCCCCTCACTCCACAAGTATCCAGACGATCTCCCCTAAAAATAGAGATCATCCAATCTCAAACGGGGGAAACGATTTATACTGAAGTGGCACGTCCAGGTGGTTTTAGAGAGGATGTGGCTATATACGTGTATAAAGAGCTGATTGTAAAAGAAACCGTGAATATTAAACTCACTGAAACCGAATTTCCCACCATATATCACATCATTGAAAATGTGAAAATAAGTACTGAAGATGCTACCGTTATCGGATTTAAATATGATAAATTGGTTGCTATACAGTCTGTTTTTAAATAATACAAAAATGTATATTGAATAATATGTAAAATAATGATACTCGTCATTGATGATTTACACAAGCCTAACGACCTTCGTAAATATGAATAACTAACCCTCACTGTATAATGAAACATTATCTTATCTTAGTAACAGCATGTATTGCTGCATTGTTTTTCACACGATGTGGGCAAAAATCCTCTAACGTAGAAAACACCCCGGAACCTCCGGGAGCAACTGAAAAAGCGGTCTCGGATGAAATCACACTTACTGACGCTGAAATGGAAAGGGCATCCGGAATATATTTCAACACCTGTGCTGGTTGCCATGGCACTACCCGAAAGGGTGCGACAGGGCCATCACTCCTCCCCGATGCCCGCACAAAACTACTTACTACAGCAGGCCTGAAAGCCTTCATGATGAATGGCACGCCGGGCGGTATGCCCGACTGGGGCAAGCAGGGGATTTTAAATGATGAAGAAATGGATCTGTTAGCCAGGTTCTTACAGGTTCCCCCCCCACCCATCCCTGAATATACACTCGACAACATGAAGGCCAGCTGGAAAGTGCTTGTGCCGGTAGAAGACCGGCCTACAAAACCTGAACACGACCGCAACTGGCAAAATTTCTTCGGGGTAATCCTCAGGGATGCCGGACAGGTAGCCATCATTGACGGGGATACCAAGGAAATGATCAGTATAGCCGAAACAGGATTTGCCGTCCACATTTTGCGCTCATCAGCATCAGGGCGCTATTTCTATTCCATTGGTCGCGATGGTAAAGTGACCCTGATTGATAACTGGATGGCCAAACCTTCAGTAGTGGCTGAGTGTAAGGGTTCTTTTGATGCCCGCTCTGTAGATGTAAGTAAATATAAAGGGCCCAAAGGTGATTTTATCGACAAATATGTAATTATGGGCGGGTATACTCCTTCACATTTTGTGATTATGGATGCCCTGACACTGGAACCTTTGACTGTTGTTTCTACATCCGGTGAGGCCTGTGATAACGGGGAATACCTGGAAGAAGCCCGTGTCGCCGCGATAGTAGCCTCACACAAAGATCCCCTTTGGGTCGTGAACGTTAAAGAAACAGGTATGGTATGGCTGGTAGATTATACCAATGTGGCCAATCCTGAGATTACAAAAATTAAAACAGCACGCTATCTGCACGATGGCGGATGGGACAATACGGGACAATATTTTCTCGTTGCTGCGAATGCCAGCAATAAAATGGTAGTGGTTGATGTGACGAACAAAAAGCTTGAAACGATTATTGAAACAGGCATCAAGCCCCACCCCGGAAGAGGTGCCAATGTAAACAACAAAGAACACGGAAACTTATATGTCACCGGACACCTGGGCGAAAATAAAATAACCTTCATCGCGACAGCAAAAGGAGATAACCAATGGAATATTGTGAAAAATCTCGAATTGCCAGGAGCCGGAGGCGGTAACCTGTTCGTGAAAACACACCCTAAATCCAACCACCTGTGGGCTGACCGGGCATTAAACAATGAAGTGAGCTTGCAACGTTCCATCTTTGTAGTCGATAATCAAACCCTTGAAACCATCAAGACAATAGAAGTGCCTCAGAAATATCAGGGCCGTGCCGTACACCTTGAGTACAACAAAGCTGGTGATGAAGTCTGGGTTTCCGTCTGGGGAAAAATGGACAAGCCTGCGGAAAATGCCATTCTGGTTTATGATGATAAAACCATGGAACTTAAAAATGAGATCACCGGCGACTGGGTCATTACACCTACAGGTAAGTTTAATGTATTCAATACCATGCATGATATTTATTAACATAAATGATATCGCAATAATTTAATACTAACCATCCAGGGGAGGCCACACTATCAGGCCTCCTCTTTTTTATCCGCCACTTATTTATGAATAGCTTTACTCCATATATCTTCATATTGATTTTATCGTGTCTTTCTACCCTTTCAGTGAAAGCTCAAAAGCTTAGTGACACCCTTAATTTACAGCAATTGGAAGAAATAGTGATTACTGCTCAGTACACCCCGGAACTGATAAAGGCCTCAGTTTATCCGATAAAAGTGATTGATCAAAATGAAATACGGGCCAGGGGGGCCACCAACCTGCGCGAACTCTTGTATCATGAGCTTAATCTCCAGCTGGAACAGAAGTCAGTATTTGGCGCCAGCCCTGAAGTGCAGGGGGTAGCCCGTGAAAATGTAAAGATACTCATTGATGGAGTCCCGGTCATAGGCCGGTTGAACGGGATCATTGACCTTACTCAATTACCGCTTGATGAAATAAAACAAGTAGAAATTATTGAAGGGCCTTCTTCCGTTTATTATGGCACCAACGCCCTTGCAGGAGTCATCAACCTGATAACTTATAAATATCAAAAAGAATCCTTAACGGCACGTATTGAAGGTTATTATGAAACCATAGGACAGTTCAACCTGAATGGAAAAATTGGCCTGCGAAATAAAAGCAAAAAAGATCTTCTCAGGCTGGCTGTTGCCCGAAACTATTTTGACGGCCACGCTTTGGTTGACACCATGCGGCTAAAAGAATGGGAAAGCAGAGATCAATACCTGGGAAATCTGTACTACATACATTATTTCAACAAGGTGGAACTATCAAATACAACGAACTTCTTTAATGAAGAACTCATACATCCTGGCCAACCTGATGCAGCGAACACCACCACTGACACTTACTACCAAACCAATCGGTGGAAAAATGACCTGACGTTAAAAGGCCAACTGGCCAATAACAAATACCTGGATCTGACATTTTCCTATTCTGATTATCTGCGTTATAATAATGACTACCATGTTGACCTCAACAATGGAGAATCCCTGCTTTCTGACAAGGCCAGCGACCATGATACTACTCACTTTGATTTCTGGTTTTTCAAAGGCCAGTATTCCAAAGGGGACAGCTCAAAGTTTAACTTTACGCTGGGCTATGACCTCAATGCAGAAAGTACAGAAGGAGGCCGGATACTTAACAAAAAACAATCCATGCAGGATTATGCTTTTTTCGCAAGTACCCGATACCGGCCTGCAAAAACTTTTATTTTCCAGCCTGGATTGCGGTTTACTTTCAACAGTATTTTCAGCCCTTTTCTGGCGCCCGCTGTCAACCTGAAATGGGATCCGGGTAATAATACGCAATTCAGGGCCTCGTGGGCACAGGGCTACAGGGCGCCCTCGCTTAAAGAACTTTACCTCGATTTTCACATGAGTTCCGGACCCTTCACATATCATATTTTGGGCAATCAGGAACTGAATGTAGAACATTCCAATAATTTCAACCTGGCTCTTTCACATCAGCTCAAAACAAACAGCAATCAGACTTTGAATTTGAATTTATCCTCCTTCTATAATGAAATCAATAATATGATTGCATTGAGTGACATGGTAGATTTTACCCGGTTTTATGTAAATATAAACCGACACAAGACATACGGTGGAAAGGCTGAATTAAGGTATATTCCCATTCAAACTTTATCCCTGAGTGGAGGCCTGTCCCGGATAGCGCGGTATAATCATTTTACCGAAGATTATGCTGTGCCTGTATTTGTGGCCACTACCAACCTGAATGGAAGTCTCAGCTATTGTTTCCCAAAACAAAAAGCTTCTGCTTCAATTTTTTATAAATACAATGGAGTACGACCTGGTTTTATTATTGACAAATCCACGGGCGAAATAATAGAAACACTCCGCCAACCATATCAGGTGATGGATGCGAGCGTGACAAAGACGTTTAGAAATAATTCTTTTCACCTGACGATGGGCGCAAAAAACCTACTTAATGTTACCAACATTGAAACCATCGGCAACCAATCCGGCCAAGCACATGGCACAGAGCTATATCTGTGGGGCAGATCCGCTTTTGTCAGGCTGCAATTTCGTTTTTAAGGCTTTTATTCATTACGAATTTTGATCGGGATTAAAAAAGGCTGAAAATTTTATTTTCAGCCTTTCAATTATATGAAAACTACGAACCTTTTCTATCCCATTTTCCAAATGAAACTTATTCCCTAAAATCCGCAAGCGTATTTTAGGCATTAGAGGTAAAGATGTCCCCACCCTGGGGTGGGAAATATT
>JAOUKJ010000063.1 GCA_029882675.1 Cyclobacteriaceae bacterium | reverse complement strand
TACTGGCACGGCATGGGCATCATAGAGCAGAATGTCTGCAGCCATCAGGACAGGGTAGGAGAATAGTCCGTTATTGACATCTTCCAGCTTTTCTGATTTATCTTTAAAGGAATGCGCCAGTTGGAGTCGGCTGAAAGGCATAAAACAGTTGAGGTACCACATCAGTTCGCATACTGCGGGGACATGGGATTGCCTGTAAAAGTAATTCTTGTCCGTGTCAAAACCGCAGGCCAGCCATGCCGAGGCCGTAGCCCGGATGTTTTCTTTAAGCTGATTGGCATCCTTGACGGTGGTTAGTGAGTGCATGTCGGCAATAAAGAAAAACGATTCGTTTTCCGGTTTTCTTGATAGTTCGATGGCAGGAATTATCGCCCCGAGTAAATTGCCCAAATGTGGTCTGCCACTACTTTGTATTCCCGTTAATACTCTCATCTGTTCTGAATATCCGTATGGTGTTTATATATATTACTTTATCTTTGCACCATTGTTTGACAAATTTGTCTGTGCAAAATTTGATAGAGCGCGCAAATTTGTTTAATTCTGCCGATTATTGAAAGGATAACTTAACATTTAGGAGATATGGGGATATTGAGGATATCAGGTATAATTTTATTTTTCAGCTTTCAGGCCCTGGGGCAGCAGGCGGAGTTGTTGAGGTTTCAGGCCCAATTGCATGATTTTGGTGAAATTAGTGAGGAGGGGGGACAGATTGAACATGAATTTCGTTTTGAAAATATTTCAGGCGATTCCGTAAAAATAATTGGGGTAAAGGCCAGTTGCGGGTGTACTACGCCGGGATGGTCGCATGAGGTGATTCCTCCCGGGGGTACGGGCTTTGTGAAGGCAAAATATAATCCTTTCAACAGACCGGGACCATTTAATAAAAACCTCACGGTTACATTATCCAAGTCTTCATCTCCGGTGCGCCTTTATATCAAGGGCAATGTAATACCACGTCCACGAGGTGTAGAAGATGATTTTCCGACAAAAATGGGGAGTATCCGGGTAAAGTACAGGTCTTTTAATATGGGCAGGGTACAAATTGTTGATGCACCCATCGTTAAAGAATTTGAAGTTTATAATGAAGGGGACACCATCGTTACCTTTCTGGAGAAAACCGATGCCCCTGATCACATTGATGTAAAGGTTGCACCATCGGCATTGGCGCCAAAGGAAAAGGGCATAATTATGGTGTCTTATTATGGGAAGAAACTCAATGATCTGGGGTATAAAAATGATAATGTGACTTTATATACCGATGAAGAGGTTGAAGCAGGGGCGAAGGTTTTTAATGTTTATGCCAGTGTGGAAGACTATTTCCCCCCCATGACTGCCGAGGCATTAGCGCAAGCGCCAAAAGTATCCTACAGCAACCAGATACATAATTTTGGTACAGTAAATCAGGGGGAGACAGCCACAACCTCACTTACCCTGACTAATGTAGGGAAAGAGGATCTAATCATTCGAAAATTGGAGGGAAACTGTACCTGTATCACCGCTGTTGCTGAAAAGGAAAACCTTAAACCGGGCGAAACTACCCGCGTGGAGGTGCAGTTTAATACTGCAGGCCGACGTGGCCGGCAGCACAAAGCCATCACCATTTATACAAATTCACCCATTAATCCGGTAACACGGTTTACGATCCAGGCCAATATTTCGCTGACTGAATAAAAAAACAGCTACCTCATCCCCAAATCTCCTGGCGACTTTTTGAAGGGCTGATTTGGAGATGGGGATTTGAAGTATTAATATTTTTACGGATTGCTCAGGAAAGAAAATACAGGATTTTCATATCTTGCATTTTTCATAATTTCTTCCAGTTCCATCACGATTTCCGGGTGTTCGTTGGCAATGTCATTTTCCTCGCCTATATCCTTTGAAAGGTCATAGAGTTCCATTGGGGAGTTGGGGTCTTTTTTAACATTGAGTTTTACCCCTTTCCAATGATCTTTTCGCACCGCTATACGCCCGCCTTTTTCATGAAACTCCCAATAGAGGTATTCATGTTGTGGCTGTTGTTCTCCTGTTAGTGTCGGGAGAAATGAGATTCCGTCCAGATTTTCAGGTGTTGTAGTACCGGCTATTTCTGCCAGTGTAGGCATGACATCCCAGAAAGCTGATATGTGCTCTGTTTTTGATCCCGCACTGACTATATCGGGCCATTTCACGATCATAGGTACGCGGATACCTCCTTCATATACATCGCGTTTATAGCCTTTTAAGGGCCCGTTACTATCGAAATAATCGGGGTCGGCACCACCTTCCAGATGGGGCCCGTTATCGGAAGTGAACATCACAATCGTATTGTCGGCCAACCCCAACTCTTCCAGTTTGGCCATGATTTCACCGACCTGATTGTCCAGAATATGTACCATAGCCGCAAAGGCCGCATGGGATTCTTTCTGCGAACCGTAAGGCCCTAAACGGTAATTTTCCCCTTCGTCATATCCCTCATATTCCTTTTCGGGGAGGTATTTTCCGGAGAATTTAGCCATCACGTCTTCAGGAGCCACTAGTTCGGCATGCGGGATGACGTTAGGTATAAACAAAAAGAAGGGTTGATCTTTGTTTTGCTCAATAAACGCTAATGATTTTTGATGGATAAGCTCTGGTGCATATACACCTTTGTTTTTCCCTTCGTTTTCAGCGAGCATTACCTTGTCAAAATTATCCCAAAGATGAAAGGGGTAGTAATTATGTGCCAGCCGCTGGCAATTATATCCAAAAAAGTGGTCAATGCCCTGACGACCCGGCTCACCTTCCGTACCCGGACCGCCCAGTCCCCATTTACCAAATGCCCCGGTTACATAACCGGCACCTTTCAGGATTTCTGTCAGGGTGATAACGGAATCGGCCAGGGGATACTGACCTTCCGGTAAGACTTCTTTATTTCCGCGTATTTGTGTATGGCCTGTGTGCAGACCTGTCATCAGGGCAGAGCGGGAAGGTGCACAGACTGTACTTCCGGCATAGTGTTGCGTAAAACGCATTCCTTCACTGGCCAGTTTGTCGATGTGCGGTGTGGAGAATTTTTTTTGTCCATATACACTCAGGTCACCATAGCCCAGATCATCAGCAATAATATAGATGATATTGGGTTTCTTCTTACTTTCTTCTGGTCGGGTTTCGCTGGTCGATGCCGTTTCTTTGCCCTTGCACTGAAAAAGTAATAAGGCAATAATGAATAGTAAATATGGTCTTTTTATCATGGGTGTCGGTTTATAATGAGGTCTTTCAGGTGGCTAATATAGCCTTATGATTTAAAAATAAAAAAAGAGAGCCCTTTAAGGTGGTCAGGAAATTTAAATGTATTTTGGATATCCGTATTTCCCTTTTATTTTTAAGCCGGATAAAATCAGAAAAATATGAGATTTGGAATAATAGGCACCGGTGCCATTGCCGGACATCATGCTGCATGTATCAATGAATTGGAAGGCTGCGAGCTGGTAGGCGTGAGTAGTACGTCTGGTGAGCGGGCAAGGCAGGCCGAAGAAAAATTTGGTGTACGTGGTTATGCGAACTATCAGTTGATGATGGAAGAGGCACGGCCCGATATAGTTTGTATCTGTACAAAAAGCGGGTCACATCTTGAGCCCACCCAGGCAGCAGCGGCATTGGGTATACATGTGTTGTCTGAAAAACCTCTTGAAGTGTCGCTGGAGCGGGCCGATCTCATGATTAGTGTTTGCCGGGAATCAGGTGTTCAATTGGGATGCATCTTTCAAAACCGTTTTAGTCCTGATTACGTGCAATTAAAGCACGCAGTAGATCAGGGTAAATTGGGAAAACTGTTGATGGGCAATGCCTATATCAAATGGTTCAGAAATGATGATTATTACAAAGGGAGTAACTGGCGTGGCACCTTGCAGGGAGATGGTGGAGCAGCCCTGATCAATCAGGGAATACATACCATTGATTTACTTCTAAACGTGATGGGTTGTGTGCAGGATGTATTCGGTCAGGTTCGAACCATGACCCACGATATTGAAGGGGAAGACGTTGGCATGGCCATGCTCAATTTTGAAAATGGGGCTATGGGAACGATTCAGGGGAGCACTTCTTTTTGGCCGGGATATCCTGAACGGTTGGAAATTTTCGGTGAAAAGGGCAGTGTCATATTGGAAGCAGGTAAGATAACTGCCTGGAACGTACAGGGCATGGATAGTCCGGTTAAACCGGAGCAGCAGGATCAGGGCAGTGGTGCTTCCGACCCAATGGCCATCAGTCATCAATTACACCTCGCCCAATTCCGGGACTTTGTGTCTGCTGTAGCAGCAGGCCGGACACCCACAGTTAACGGAGAGGAGGGACGAAAGGCCCTTGCCCTGATTTTGGCAGTTTATGAATCATCCAGGCGAAAAGAAGTGTTGCCGGTTAAATAATTGACCATTTAACTTTTACCGGGTATTGAAAATTGATCCACTGAGCATTGCTATTAATTGAATCGTATTTGTATATTTAATAGTCTGGGGGGATGAAGTGAAAAAAACTGATCGATGAGGAGTGTAAGCTATACACGACATACCATGTTTACCATCCGGCTGATGTTTTTGTTTACCGCAATTACATATCCGGCAATTGGCATTTTATTTAATCACTGGACTGATGCTTATGATCCAATGTGGCATCGATATGCCTATTCAGGGGTATTACTCATAGGTATGTTTTCCGTAGAAATGTTTAGCGGATTACGCAGGTATACCGATGTGTTTATTGGTGCTTTATTTGTTATTCTGGTGGGAAGAGAGACCGGGATGGTTTATTTAAACAACCTGATGCCAGAGTATATACTTGGTTTGTTTATAGTTGTTAGTGCCAGTGGAATTATACTGCATCGACGTTATTACCTTTTGATATTTTTGTGTCTTTTTTTTATGTTATCTGTTATTTTGGCTTTTTTAGTCAGATCACCGCTGCTTAACACTTATATTTATGTTTTCACTACTTTTATTTTATGCGGAGTATCTTACCTGCTGTTTGAAATAAGGTACAGACTAAATATTCAACTTCAGGAATCGCGGAGTATTCTTAAAAAAGCTACGGCCTTAATTGTAATTTTTGAACAGAACGGACTGGTCAGCCGGGTCAGTGATTCTGCAGGCATGTTATTGGGATTTGCTGGAAATGAATTGATTGGAAACGGATTATATAAGCAAATAGCAAATGATCCGGAGAGCAATAACATGAACGAATTCGATAAAAAAAATATTGAGGCATTTATTCGTGGTGACTATAAATTTAATCCATTGCTGGAAACGGGCATGTTGACCCGCAGTAATGAAATGAAGTGGTTTCAGTGGGATATTTCCAGGTTAAATGAAAATCAGGCTCTTGGCGTGGCTTCTGACATCACCTCATTAAAGCAATTTAATGAAGACCAGAGTGAACTGGTGCGGGTTATTTCTCATGATGTAAAAGGGCCATTGCATAGTCTTTCGCAGTTTACTACGTATATTCAAACTGATTATCAGCAAGCTTTGGGTGAAGAGGGAGGGCGTTTGATGAACATGCTCAAGGAACGATTAGAAACGGTTAGTGACTTAATCAATGGTATACTTGCTTATTCAAAATCCGGCACGCATGATGAGATTGTTGAGCTGATCAATTTGGATGACTTTGTCGATAACATTCTTAATTTATTAAATGTGCCTGAGCACATTCAAATTGCGAAGTATTTTGATGAGCATACATTATATGCAAAACCCACCCAATTTCATCAGATTTTACAAAACCTGACTGGCAATGCGATTTTTTATTTAAAAGGACAGCCAAATGCGTTGTTGGAATTGTATTGCCATCTCGAGGGTGGGTATTACCATTTCATTGTAAAAGATAATGGCCCGGGGATTAAAATTGTTGATCAGCAAGAAATATTCAAACTGTTTAGAAGCCTGAATGGGAGATCTACTGGTGTCGGGCTGTCTATCGTCAAAAAATTAGTTACAC
Organism: Cyclobacteriaceae bacterium; assembly: GCA_029882675.1. GTDB lineage: Bacteria > Bacteroidota > Bacteroidia > Cytophagales > Cyclobacteriaceae > JAOUKJ01. Next base: position 6,709 of record JAOUKJ010000063.1, on the reverse strand, counting down.
TTAATAAGGGCAATGTGTGGGTGGAATCCGAAGCCGGGAAGGGCACTGCTTTTCATTTTACATTGCTGAAATATGGATAAGAGGATTATTTAATTTACGAATAAAAAAATCGGGACGCTATTTCATTGAAACATCGTCCCGATTTGATTTTATTAATGTACTGACCCGAAACCCAGGATCATGATCTCATTGATTACAGAACATTTTCAGCCAGCCAGTTACCTACTTCAGAGGTCTTATAGGCCTTTCCTTCAGCAATGTCTTCAGTGACTACACCGGCCTCAAGGGAGGCATCTACAGCTTTTCTCACGGCAGCAGCTTCGTCAAGGAGGTTGAGCGACTCCAATAACATCGCAGCAGACAGTACCGTGGCAATGGGATTGGCGATATCTTTACCGGCAGCCTGTGGATACGAACCGTGGATGGGTTCGAAAACAGAAGTGTGCAATCCGATGGAAGCGGATGGTAACAGACCCAATGATCCCGTGATGACACTGGCCTCATCAGAGAGAATATCTCCAAACATGTTTTCCGTGACCATCACGTCAAATTTCTTTGGCCATTGGATGATCTGCATAGCGGCATTGTCCACAAACATGTAGTCGGTCTCAATATCTGGGTATTCTTTTTCCATTTCCTGCGCCACTTCCCTCCAAAGTCTGGAGGTGCCCAGTACATTGGCTTTATCCACGATGGTCAGACGTTTATCTCTCTTCCCGGCATACTCATACGCCAGTTTTAGTATTCTTTCAATTTCATCGGTGGTATAGACACAGGTATCAAAGGCTTTTTTGAGGTCTTCGGAACGGCCGCGTGGCTCACCAAAGTATATGCCTCCGGTCAATTCACGTACAACAACAAAGTCGGCGCCTTCAACGATGTCCTTCCTCAGCGGGCTTTTATGGATGAGGGAAGGGAATGTGTTTACCGGGCGGATGTTGGCATATAAACCCAGTTTTTTACGCATACCAAGCAGGCCTTGCTCAGGCCTTACTTTGGCTTTTGGGTCGTTGTCATATTTCGGATCGCCAATAGCGCCGAACAATACAGCGTCAGACTCCATACATACCTGATGCGTGGCGTCAGGGTAGGGATTGCCGGTTGCATCAATTGCCGCAGCGCCTACTACGGCATAGTTAAATTCAAAGGTATGTCCATACTTTTCCCCAACAGCATTCAATACTTTTACTGCCTGTTCAACGATTTCCGGTCCGATGCCATCGCCTGGTAATGTGCCTATTTTGTAATTCATTAATTCAGTAATTAAGAGTTCGTTCTTTAGTATTTAATATTCCCGGATTCCGATCGATTTTATTTTGTCAAAATCCCATGTTTTTTTCACTTCCTTTTAATTTCTTTAAACCGACTCCTGTGCTCTTCGCTCACTCAAAGGCTTACCACTCAGTGTTTACCTTTTATGCTTTGCACGAACTTCCTTAGGCCATATTTTCCCGTTCCCGACCAATCGGAACGTGCCACGGGAAGTTCACTGTTTATTCATCATTCACCACAGTCAACAGGTTAAGCATTTTTACCGTAGCCTTAATGGCTGCTACCGTTTGGTCTGAATCGAGGCCCCGGGTCTTAAAACGCCTGTCGTTTTCCCAGGTAATGATCGTAATCACAAGGGCATCAGTACTTCCCCCGGGCGGGATTTGCACTTCGTAATCGACCAGTCGGGGTAATTTTTTGCCCAACTGTTTATAAATCTTATTCAGGCAGTTCATAAAAGCATCGTATTGCCCGTCACCCGCCTCTGTTTCTTCATAAACATTGTCATCGATTTCCAGACTCAATGTAGCCATGGACTTCAGGCCTTGTGCCACCGAAAGGGAATAATTCCTGATCTTGATCGGCGGGTCTTCAATTTTGGTTCCCAGGATATCTTTTATGATAAATGGGAGATCATCTTTGGTGATATATTCTTTTCTGTCGCCAAGTTCAATGACCTTTTCGGTAACTTTCTTTGTGTCGTCTTTACTCAGTACCAGTCCCAGTTCATCCAGATTTTTCTTAATACTTGATTTGCCCGACATTTTACCCAGCGCGTACGAATAGGTACGGCCAAAGCGGGCGGGTTCAAGCGGATTTTGGTAGAGGTTGTCTTTGTTGTCACCATCGGCATGGATACCACTGGTCTGCGTGAATACGAGCTCTCCAATGAGAGGCTTATTGGGGGGTATTCGGATGCCGGAAAAGGACTCCACCACTTTACTTACTTTATAAAGTTTGGATTCATCTACATTGACCGGGATTCTGAGATGATCTTTCAGTAATCCAATGACGCTCGAAATAGGTACATTGCCAGCGCGTTCGCCAAGGCCATTGAGTGTTGTATGTATTCCGGTGATGCCCGCTTTTACAGCTTCATACACGTTTGCTACTGACAGGTCGTAATCATTATGTGCGTGGAAGTCAAATACCACACCGGGGAAGCGTTGTACCATATCTGTGCAGAAATTTTTTGTCTGCTCATGGTTGAGAATACCCAGGGTATCGGGTAACATGATGCGTTTCACAGAAGTATCCTTTAGCCCCTCAATGATTTGATAAACGTATTCCGGGGAGTCGGTCATTCCGTTTGACCAATCCTCCAGATAGACGTTCACGCTAATATTCATTTCATCAGCAAGGGCAATGGTTTTGCGGATGTCGGCAAGGTGCTCTTCAGGTGTTTTATTGAGTTGTCGCGTACAGTGTTTTAGTGAGCCTTTGCAAAGCAGGTTGTCAACTAAGCCTCCTGCATCTTTTATCCACTTCAGAGATATGTCGCCATCAATAAAGCCCAGCACCTCTATTTTGTGCAGATACCCATTCTTTTTTGCCCATTCCATGATTCCCTTTGCCGCTGTAAATTCGCCTTCCGATACCCTGGCTGAGGCAATCTCCAGGCGGTCAACTTTCAGTTCTTCCAGCAGTAGTTTGGCAATACTCAGCTTTTCTCTTTCCGTAAAAGAGACACCGGAGGTCTGTTCGCCGTCCCGTAGTGTGGTATCTAGTATTTCCAGGGGCATGGCCTAATTCATTTATTAGTCTCTTGTCGAAGCAAATTCTTCTATTTTATCTTTTAGACTGATCAGGTAGTCGATGTCGTCATAGCCGTTAAGCAGGCACTCTTTTTTGTATTTGCTGATCTCAAAAGCAGCTGTTTCTCCTGTCGCCAGAATGGTAAACTTCTGCTTTTCCAGATCGACGCGGAATTTGGCTTTTGCATCTTTGTCGATCTCTGCAAATATTTTTGAAAGAAATGCGGGAGACACTTGTACGGGCAGCAGTCCATTGTTCAGGGAGTTGCCCCTGAAAATATCAGCGAAGAAGCTGGAGACCACGACCTTAAAACCGTAATCATGTACAGCCCAGGCCGCGTGTTCACGGCTCGACCCGCTGCCGAAGTTCTTCCCGGCTACGAGAATTTTTCCGGAATAGGTGCTGTCATTGAGTACGAAATCGCTGATGGGCTCATCGTTTTTATCATAACGCCAATCCCTGAAAAGGTTTTCGCCAAATCCATCGCGGGTGGTAGCTTTAAGGAAACGGGCAGGGATGATCTGGTCAGTGTCCACATTTTCTATGGGCATAGGCACTGCCGATGATTCCAGTAAGGTAAATTTATCTATTGCCATGGGTATAAATTTCTTTTAATCAATTATTATAATAAGTCCCTCGGGTCTGTAAGTTTCCCACTGACGGCCGTAGCTGCAGCGGTGAGCGGGCTGGCAAGGAGTGTCCGGGATCCGGGGCCTTGTCTTCCTTCGAAGTTCCTGTTAGAAGTAGATACGGCATACAATCCCGAAGGAACCTTATCATCGTTCATCGCCAGACAGGCGGAACATCCGGGTTGCCGGAGTTTAAACCCTGCTTCTTCTAGAATTTCAACAAGACCTTCTTCAATGGCCATTTTTTCCACTTGTTTTGATCCGGGTACAATCCAGGCTGTAATGTTTTCAGCTTTCCTTTTTCCTTTCACAAAGGAGGCCACTTCCCGCAGGTCTTCAATACGTCCGTTGGTGCAGCTTCCCACAAATACATAATCAACATGTTTGCCAGCCAGTTGGTCGCCGGCTTCAAAACCCATATACTTCATTGATTTCACGAAGGAGGCTCTTTCAGAGTCTTCGACCTCATCAAGGGTAGGTATGGAAGATGCGATTTTAGCACCCATACCCGGATTGGTACCATAGGTGATCATGGGTTCGATATCAGCGGCATCATAATTCAATTCTTTGTCAAATACAGCGCCATCATCTGTTTTCAATGTCTTCCATTGGGAAACGGCTTTTTCAAAGGCTTCACCTTGTGGGGCTCTTTCGCGCCCACGCAGGTATTCGAATGTGGTTTCGTCCGGGGCGATCATTCCACCACGAGCACCCATTTCGATGCTCATATTACATACGGTCATCCGTCCTTCCATCGAAAGACTGGTGATTGCTGAGCCGGCAAATTCAATAAAGTAGCCCGTGCCACCCCCGGCTGTTACTTTAGATATAATATAAAGGACTACATCTTTGGCAGTGACCCCTTTTCCTAACACACCATCTACGGTGATACGCATTTTCTTCGGTTTGGGCTGCAGGATACATTGGGAGGCAAGTACCATTTCCACTTCACTGGTGCCTATTCCAAAAGCCACTGCGCCGAAAGCCCCGTGCGTAGAGGTATGACTGTCACCACATACGATGGTCATGCCGGGTTGGGTAATGCCAAGTTCGGGGCCAATAACGTGAACAATACCCTGATAGGGGTGGTTTAGTCCGTACAAATCAATGCCGTGGCGTTCACAGTTTTCCCTGAGTTTATTTACCTGAAAAGCCGATAAGACGTCTTTTATAGGCAGGTGCTGATCAATGGTCGGTACGTTGTGGTCGGGGGTAGCAACAGTGTTTTGTGGCTTGAATACCGGCACGTTTCTCTTTTCAATGCCGGCAAAGGCCTGTGGACTGGTTACTTCATGTACCAGATGCCTGTCGATATACACCACACTCGGGCCGTCTTCGACCTCAGTTACTACGTGTGCATCCCATACTTTGTCAAATAGTGTTTTTGCCATTTCTTCTAATGCTCAATCAAAAATATTTCAAAAAAATCCCCTCAGCCCAACTTCGCCTTTAATTAACGGGCTGCAAATTTAAAGAATAAATTGGCTATTATAACAGGATAAGTGAAGATTTAACGTTTTTGGAATACTTGTCAGCTACAATTGTCAGAATACTAAACTTTAACCATAATAATAATTTAAACTGTACTTTCGTGTAATCGCAGGATTCAGCTTGAATTATTCAGGTCAGGTTATCCTTACAATTTTCCAATCATACTTTGTTTATGAATATGGCCGTTTCAGTCATCGGGACAATATTCATGCATTGGCGAATGTTCAATTCCAAAAGATCGTTCAATGAAAAGATATAGCTTATTTTTTCTTTTTCTTTTTCTTTTTTCCCTGATTAAAATCATCAATTTTCTTCATGACAGCACGCCAGTCCCCTTCTTTATCACCGCCAAGGTCCAAGGTGGTTTTGTGTTCTGATTTATCCGGGTTGATCACACGGATTTCTTTGTCGAGGTAGACCTGTATCTGATCAAGGATTGTTTTTTCTTCCGTACTGCAAAAGGAGATGGCTAGTCCGCTGTGGTCGCCCCGTCCGGTGCGGCCGATGCGGTGAACATAGTTTTCCGGGTCATCGGGCAGGTCGTAGTTGATGACCATTTCCACTTTTTTCACATCAATACCCCGTGCACTTACATCCGTAGCGATGAGTACTTTCTCAGTCCCGTCTTTAAACTGTTTTAAGGCCCGTGCCCGCTCATCCTGATCCTTGTCTCCATGGATTGTATTGGTTGTTATTCCCACACGACTCATCGCTAAGGCCACGCGCTCGGCACGAACTTTTGTGCGAACAAAAACCAGGATTTTACTTTCGGGATTTTCATTGATGAAGCGTTCAAGATAAAATCTTTTGTCGTCCATTTCAACAAATACCACCGCGTGGTCTACTTTTTTCGCTACAGGGTCTTTGGGCGACACCTGTATCCGGATGGGATTATGTACCAGCGAGTAGGCCAGTTTTTTGATGTTGTCATCTATAGTGGCAGAGAAAAACAACGTTTGCCTTTTTTTAGGGAGTAGCTTTACCACATCGCGGATGTCTTTGATGAAGGAGGGATCGAGCATACGGTCTGCCTCGTCCAGTACAAGTGTTTTTACTTCGTTGAATTTAACATAGCCCTGGTGATGAAGGTCAAACATTCGTCCGGGAGTACTTACCAGCACATCTATTTTTCCTTGTAGTTTACTGATTTGGGCATCCTGTCCTACACCGCCATAAATAGCGAGTATCTTTAGGCGGGTCAGTTTTCCGATTTCATTAAATTCATCGGCAATTTGCTGTGCCAGTTCACGAGTGGGTGCCATGACCAGGCATTTTATGCCTTTTGTTCTTTTGGGATCTGCCAGAATCCGGTGTAGGAGGGGTATGGCAAAAGCAGCAGTTTTCCCCGTGCCTGTTTGAGCGATGCCCAAAACATCTTCTCCATCCAGAATAGGAGGGATGGCCCGGTGTTGGATGTCCGTGGGCCGACGCAGTCCCATTTGCTGTAACTGATCTTTTATTTCACTGGAGATGGGATATCCTTTAAATTTCATGATGCCTTTTATATACTCTGCAAAGGTAGGTTATTTTGCGCACTTTGATTACTATTAGTGATCGCACTA
>JAOUKJ010000062.1 GCA_029882675.1 Cyclobacteriaceae bacterium | reverse complement strand
AGGCATGAATCCCAGTGGCAATCAGTTTGCCGTATTTAACGGTAAAAAGTGGTTTACAGGGCAAGAAAATACGGTGGAAGGAACGATCTTTGCCATGGCAACCGATGCTTCCAACCGCACCTGGCTGGGCACGGGAAACGGGGTGACCATAATGAGAACTTTCGTGAAGTAGATCGGTTTGAGATGTAGACCTGAGTATCCTTTTTGGTGCTGGACTTCCTCTACAGTAAGTTTTCACGAATAAGTTGAAATTATCCTGTGGTATCCACAACCCAAAGATTCAATCGCTGTACCTTTGGCACGACCTCCGGACTAAGTGTAAAAAATACCCTGAGGGTTTTTTCCTTCCCCTGAATATCAAACGTCCCTCTCAGCTGGTTCTGTGGTGTGATATCAGTAATGGAAACAATAGTTCCTATTTCCTTCAATTTCTCTTCCGCTTCATTCTTCCGGCTTTCACGTGATTTGTCGAGGTAAAAGTTCATGGCAATGACCTCCTGTTCCAATGTCGTATCCCAGGAAGTAATCAGCTCGTACACCTGCTCTTTTCGTTTAGCCAGGATGTCGGAAACAGGTAATTTACGGGGCACTATACCGGTCTCATTTAAAATTATGTCCTTTATTTTAGTGGGGAGTGCCGACGTATAAGTAAGGTTGCAAAAAGCCATTACCCCTATGCCATAATCCGGATAAAAAAGGTAGGTACTGCCAAAACCGGGCAAAGCACCACCATGCGCCACTTCTGTTTTTCCATCACAATATTTTGTTATCCGCAAACCGTATCCGTAGCCTACCACCAATGGACAAGGATTGCCCTGATAGTCTTTCGCTGTAGAAGCTAATCGCGGCTGTGTCATCTCATGCATTTCCCGCAATGAGCTCCGCTTTACAGGCCCGAAGTCAGAACCACTTCGTGGAGGCCATGCAGAAAGATGAAAAGAGACATATTTACTAAAGTCGTTAATAGAAGTGATCAGCCCACCCATGGCGCCATAAGCCCCATCATGGAGCATCGGTTCATCCTTCCATTGGTTATCTTCCCACCGATAACCAATGGCCAGTTTGTTTTCCGGGATATCTGCATATTCAAAAGTTGTATTATTCATCCCCAAAGGTTCAAGGATGTTTTCTGTAATATATTGCTGATATGGCATGCCCGATACCCTTGTGATGATATTACCCAACAAAGCAAATCCCAAATTGCTGTATTCATACTGAGTGGATGGGACAGCTGAAAAAGCAACGTCCCTTTTTATGAAATTCACCAGTACTTCATCAGTTACATCCAACTGCCTGTCGCCCCAGGGATTGTCTTCGGGAAAACCCGCTGTCATTGTAAGCAGGTGTCGTATGGTAATGTGTGGGGCATCTTCAGTCAGATACTCCAGTCCGCTGAGCTCAGGAATATAATCAGCGGCTTTATCCGTAATGGAAAGCAGTCCTTCATCCCGCAGCCTGAGAATGGCCATGGCCGTAAAACTCTTACTCATAGAGGCAATACGGAATAATGAATTTGTGGATGCCGGTTCCTTTGTCGCAAGATTTATTGTACCCAAACCCCCGGAAAATACCAGCGAATCATCGACAACCACCCCATAAACTACGCCGGGCAAATGATATTCCTCTGCATGCCGGGAAAAAATTGAATCAGCCCCCTGCAACAGTTGAGTAATCTTTTCCATCCTATTGTCCTTATCGAACATATGGGGCTGGTAAGATGCTGAAAACTCAACAGGCAATATACCAACCGTAGCTGCTTCCTGTGACTTGGGAGATGTACAACCTACCAAAAACAGGCCGGTAATTGTATAGAAGAACAGGTTTTTTTTCATGATGAATAATAGCTGGTTGAAACCCACAAGTTATAATAGCATATTGTGTACTACGAAAGTATAAAAAAAACAATCACCAACATTAGCTCAATACCTAAAATCCGCAAGTGTATTTAGGTATTGAAGAAAAATGTATTTTCCCGTCTCTTGGGACGGGAAAACATCCAAAATACATTTTTTTTTGATGCACTTGAATAAGTGAGTAACCTTTAACCTGAATAATAGATAATAAATCATCGGATGATGTATCATTGCATTTTATTTCAATAATCCTTCATATCATTGACCACTGATCTGCCCATACAGGAAATCCTCTCCACCGTTCAGGCGCAATTACAGGCACACAATACCCTGATCGTAACTGCCCCGCCCGGCGCCGGGAAAAGCACCATTTTACCCCTGACAATCCGGGATGCCCCCTGGCTGAAAGAAAACAAAATACTCATGCTGGAGCCCCGTCGGTTGGCCACTACGGCTATTGCTTCCCGTATGGCCTCACTGCTTAATGAACAAGTGGGAAATACCATCGGATATCAAATTAAATTTGATAAGCGGGTAAGCGTTAATACGCGCATTCAAGTCATTACAGAAGGTATTCTTACCCGCATGATGATCAGTGACAGTGCCCTTGAAGGGATTGGGATGGTGATCTTTGATGAATTTCATGAACGCAGTATCCATGCGGACACGGCCCTGGCGCTGTGTCGGGAAATACAACAGGTTCTCCGTCCGGATTTACGTATACTCATCATGTCGGCCACACTGGAAATGAATCGGTTATCATCCCTGCTCCAGGCTCCGGTAGTGGAAAGCAAGGGCAGGCAATACCCGGTGGAAATTCATTATACCGGAGCCAGAGATAAGAGCCTGCTACCCGTTCTCACGGCACGAACTGTATTGCAGGCCATCAGGGAAAAGGACGGTGATGTTCTGGTCTTTTTACCCGGTCAGGCAGAAATAAAGAAATGTGAAGAACTTCTGCAAAAAGAGCTACCTGGTTTTTCGATTCATCCTTTATATGGCATGCTGCCTCAAAACAGACAAAATGCGGCCATTCTGCCCGACAGGCAGGGTCGGCGAAAGGTCGTATTGGCCACCTCCATTGCCGAGACCAGCCTTACCATTGAAGGCGTACATATTGTGGTGGACTCGGGCTATGGGCGAATGTCCCAATTTGATCCGGGTTCAGGGCTTTCACGCCTTATTACAGTAGCTGTGGCCCGGGATTCAGCCGACCAACGCGCTGGTCGGGCCGGCCGACTGGGGCCGGGTGTGTGTTACCGCATGTGGACCCTGGCCGATCATGAGCGATTGGAGGACCACCGTGTGCCGGAAATACTGGAGGCAGACCTGGCCCCGCTGGCGCTGGACATGGCCTGCTGGGGAGTAGAAGACATTGGCCGGCTGACCTGGCTTGATGCCCCGCCTTCCGGCGCACTGGCCCAGGCTCATGACCTGTTGCACCAACTCGGCGCATTGGAAAACGGAAACATCACTACGCATGGTCAGCAGATCAGGCAACTGCCCTGCCATCCACGCCTGGCCAACCTGCTTGTCCTGGCCGAAGCGGAAGGAAGCACTTCCCTGGCTACCGATGTGACGGCCATCCTCGAAGAACGTGATCCGCTTAGCAATGAAGCAGGCATTGACCTGAATACCCGAATAGAAGCGCTTAGAAGGTATCGCACCAACAAGGGAAAAGGTGGTGCTATGGGTCGGATTGAGCGAACGGCCTCAGGTTACCGAAAATTGTTGCATTGTAAGCCGGATAATGGCCCTGTAGATCCCTATGAAACCGGCCTGATGGTGGCACATGCCTTTCCTGAACGGATTGCCTGTGCCCGTCCAGGCAACAACGCCCAATTTCAACTGGCCAATGGCCGCTACGCAATGGTGGGCCATCAGGACGATCTGGCTCACGAACCCTGGCTCGCTGTAGCCCATCTTGATGCGCGCGATGGGCTGGGCAAAATATTTATGGCTGCCCCGATCAATCCCAAAGATTTGCGACCATTGGTGAAAACACAGGAGGTCATCACCTGGGACACCCGTAAAGGGGGGCTTATCACGAGCCTTGATCTGCGAATAGGCAACATCGTGTTGCAATCAAAGCCCCTGTCAGCTCCCGATCCGGAGATAATAATTTCTGCGATTATTCAGGCCCTTCGAAAAGATGGAGAAACCCTGCTCAACTTCAGTGAAGAGGTAGAACAATGGCAACACCGGGTTATGGGACTGCGTTCATGGCGACCGGATGATCACTGGCCAAATGTTAGCACGCCTGACCTGCTTAATACCTGTGAGAAATGGCTTCCCCCCTACCTGAGCGGATTAAAAAAAAACGAAGACCTTAAAAAGCTTGATTTAAAAAGCATTCTTCAGCACCACCTCGATTGGGACAAACAGGAAAAACTAAATAAACTGGCCCCTACCGCAATTTCGGTGCCCAGTGGTTCCAACATCAAAATAAAATACCAGCCCAACGGAGCCCCACCCATTCTGGCTGTCAGATTACAGGAGGTCTTCGGTCTGGCTGATACCCCCTGCATCAATGACGGTAAAACACCGCTGTTATTACATTTATTATCGCCGGGATACAAGCCTGTACAAATCACTTCCGACCTGCGTAGCTTCTGGAACAACACCTACTTTGAAGTGCGAAAAGACCTGCGGGGTCGCTACCCCAAACATGCCTGGCCCGATGATCCCTGGACTGCCGAAGCGGTAAGGGGTGTGAGGAGAAAATGAAAAGTTTTGAGAAAACAGGTTGGTCAGTTTTGAATGATCCTGGCTGTGGGATTGAAATAAAAATAAATCACACACTTCACCAAACATAATACATACTGCGTGTCGCCTACTGCGATCCAAGCGTATAGGAGGGTGGTATAGCCCTACATCCGTGGGTACCTTATTGCTCCTTCACCCCATCTATAAATACCATCCCTCCAATCACTTTCTTCTTCACTTTAAATCCTTCTCCACATACGATATCAGCTATTTCATTCGCGGACAGTACCGATCCGACTTCCCCTTTATTTTCCAACAACCTCAGATAGCGGGCACTCCACTTACGATCAGTACACAAACTGGTCAGATGAAGATCGCCACCCGGCACCAGCACCCGATAAAACTCACGGATAAGCCGTGTAGGGTCATGAAAAACATGAAATATCCCAAAACTCAATACCGTTTGTATGGAAGCGGCGGAAAAGGGAAGCGCCAGGGCATCGGCCCGGAGGAACTGGTGTATGGAGCGCGATCCATTGGATATACGCGCCCGGCCGATTTTTAACATCTCCTCAGACAGGTCTATTAGGACGAGCTTTCGCCGGTTATAATCCCGGTAAACATCACCGGTAAAACCCAGCGTACCACATCCCACATCAATGACAGTTCCTTTATCCGTTGACATAATACTCTCCCGGGCAAAACGAGTATAATTTCCCGGCTTGTTCCCCCACATGATGCGGTTATATAGTGGATTTTTTATAAGCTTATCATATAGAATCGCTTTTCTATCATAAACTCCCGGAACAAGGTTTTTAACGCTGTATATATCATCTGCCCGTTCTATGTTGATCCCTTCCTTAAGCAATGTTTCAATCATATCTGAATATTTTAAAATGTCCAATAGGTAAATACTTATTATTAATGAGTTTGTACCTTAATACCCTCGACACAAACCTGGCCGCAAAGTCCTGGTTCATTTTCATCAACTTTAATTTAGTACAAATGTACTAATAATATAATATAGTACAAACGTACTAGTCATTTTTTTTATCTTTGTATATGAGAATTACGAAAGGAAAAATACTACAGGTATCAGGAACACTTTTCAATGAAAAAGGATTATCCAATGTAAGTATGCGAACCATTGCTGATGAGCTTACGATAAGCCCGGGAAACCTGACCTATCATTTCCGAAAGCGTGAAGACATCATTGAGGCACTTTACTTTGAATTAGTGGACAACATGAATGAGGCGATTGCGCAGGCACAACAAACTGGTTTGGCTTCAATTTATCAAATGACCCAGGCCATAAACAGTATCCTTTACACCTACCGTTTTATTATGCTCGATTTTACGACCATAATGCGCAATAATAAAAAGATAAAAACGCATTTCGAAAAGCTATGTGAGTTGAGAAAAGTCCAATTTACGGGTATAATCAACCACCTGATTAAAACGGGAATCCTCCGGCAGGAAGAACTACCCCGGGAGTATGAATTTCTCTATTACCGTTTCCAGCTCATTGGTGATTATTGGGTTTCATCGGCAGAAATACTCCATCAAAAAATAGCAAAAAAACACATTGAACTATACAATGAAATCATCCTGCAATCACTTTATCCCTACCTCACTAAAAAAGGACGCAATGAATATCACGCTTTGATGAAAAGTATCCTCATCTAAAGGACAAAAGAAAGTACTTCAAGAGCAACTTGCGCATCTTCATCGGGAATAATGCTCCAGCAATTCGATAATTACTCCCAGACCTTTCTGACTGTCCATGTACCCATATTCTCCACCGTCCCAGCCGCCGTGCTGTACCAGCGGGTATCCGGCCTCTTCGAACAGAGGTACATATTTTTCACTCAGGTCTTTTACATTCACGCCGATATGGTGTACTGATGGGCCATGCTCATCCAAAAACGCCTTCCAGTAGCTCTCCTCATCACCCATGGGCTCTATCAGTTCTATTACAATATTTTCAGTATTTATAAAGGCCAGCTTGGCTTTGGCTTTTGAGGGTTTTCCCCGGTATTGGGTGGGATTGTCTTCATGACCAGCCGCAATGGAAACAGTGGGCCGCACTTCGAGTCCCAGCATTTCCACCCATTTGTCGATACCCTCCTCAATATCGGGAACCACGATACCTATTTGCACCACTTTATCATTGGGAAGTATTCGATTTTTTTCTGTGGAAGGCCCCTTGCGAAAGGCTACAAGGGCAATCAGGGAAAGAACCAGCAGGGTGTTTATTTTACTACCCCAAAGTTTATGTAATTTTCTCATGATATTGTTATTTAGGTTATGATCTCCTCCTACATGACTGCCCGGTTAAACATCAACAACCTGATGTCCATCACCTGATTTCCGGGAATCTCCAAAGCTTTTAGCAATAGTCGCCCTTTCCCTTTTTCCAGATGTATTTTTCCCACCTTCAATGGACGGAAGTCCTTTACATAAGACTCAATCCGCTCATCACGATCGTCTTCCATACCGAACAATGGAGGATCATGGGCTTCGTTGATTTTTCCATTCAATTTATTGTCACCAAACCTTAGCTGAAATACAGCGCCTTCATCACCCACCTTACAGGTATAATAAACTGTAACATCATAATCACCGGCTTCAAGCACTTCCACATCCCAGGTGATGCTGTCTCCGGTACTGATCCAGTTGGTAAAATAGGTGTCGTTGGGGTGACGGTTGGAGCGTTTAATATGGCCATGAGGTTGAGCATCACGAATGGGTACTTGCGTAAAAGCGTAATTGGGATGCCCGATAGGAAAGGTACGTTCATCACTCTCCGGCAATTCTGAAAGTACTTCACTGATCCACTTGTCTTTTGCTGCGATCAGCTGTTGAGCTACTTCCGGTACGCTTTCAGCAATATCTTCACGTTGTCCGGGGTCTTTGACCATATCAAACAACTGGTTTTTGTCATCAAGGCGGTACTGCTGACTTCGTACACTGGTACGCTTACTCCAGTAGTTAAACACCAAACGATCCGGCCAATTTTCCTCCTTTCCTTCAAGTAAGGGTTTTAAACTCACACCATCCAGTGGTTTTGTCATCGTGCGTTCCACACCAGCCAAATCCATCAGTGTAGGCATCAGGTCAATGGCGCTGGCAATCTGTGGCACGTTTTTCCCCGATGCAATTTTTCCGATCCATTGTACGATCAGAGGCGATCGTACGCCCCCTTCATCAGTAGATCCCTTTCGTCCTTTCATATCACCGTTCCAACGCCAACCGTTTGGACCGTTATCTGAGAGATAAACAATAATGGTATTATCTGTCAGTCCCATAGACTCAATTTTCTCCACAAGACGTCCTACATTCCAGTCAATATTTTCCACCATGGCCAGTGCTGCCTGGCTGTGGGTCAATTTTTCCTTTTCGGGATCACGGTGGCGCATACCCAGATCATTATTTTCAAATTTTTCCCAGTATTTGTCCGGCACCTGCATGGGGCTGTGAGGAGTATTGAATGGAAGGTATGCCAGGAAGGGCCGCCCCGTCTTTTTCGGGTCGTTTACCTCCATAAACTTCATGGCCTGCGTTGTAAAATCATCGATCACAAAACCATTTCCTTTAATAATGGTTCCATTATGCTCCAGCATCGGGCTAAAATAATTACCCCAGTGTCCGGAGCAAAAGCCATAATACTCATCAAATCCACGCGCATTGGGGTGGTACGGTGGCTGCATCCCATTGTGCCATTTACCAAAGGCACCTGTAACATAGCCCGCCTCCTTCAATACATCGGCCAAAGTGGTCTCGTCCAGATCCAGCCTTTCGCCTCCCCGGGAGGTGGAATATACTCCACCACGGGGATGGTATCTTCCCGTTAATATTTCAGCTCGTGTGGGCGAACATACCGGGCTCACATAAAAACGATCAAACATAGCTCCGGCGTTGGCAAGCTTATCAATATTGGGTGTGCTCAGGTTGGTATTACCGTTTATACTCAGATCACCCCAACCCTGGTCATCAGTAAGGATAAAAAGGATATTGGGTGGCAAAGGCTTTGATATCCCTTCTTGCTGATCCTTTTGTTCTTTTGCCGTGCATGAAAGCAGGATCAGGGCAATAAATATTAAAAAGAGTTGGTGGATGTAGGCTTTCATAATTGTAATTTAATTTAAATACAGCATGAATTGGTTTGCTTGCTGACTATACAGCAAGTGGGAGTTTAGTTGGTCAGGTGTTTATATATCACATCATATACCTCCACGGCCTCCAGGTGATCGGCAGGAAGCAATGCTGGTTCACTACTGATCAGCACGGGCCAGTCTTTTTTATCCTCAGGGATTCGCCCATGCGATCCTTTGATCAGGGTAGCATCAAGTGGAATCACGTCCATCAACATGCGAAATCCCAGCTTTTTTTTCAAAACTTTAAAAGCAATCCGTGGTATTAGAAATTTAATTTTCGGATTGGTATGCATTTCTACCGGATCATAGCCCGGTTTTTTATGGATATCAACTATACGGGCAAAATCCGGCGATTTATTGTCATCCATCCAGTAGTAGTAGGTAAACCAGGAGTCCTTATCGGCAATGGCCACCAAATCACCCGCCCGGTCGTGGTCAATATGCCACTTTTTTTTACCCTCCGCATCGAGGACATGTTCTACTCCCGGGATGTTTTCCAGTAATGTTTTTACTTTTGCTGTAATGTCGGTATCGTTGAGGTAAATATGGGCCACCTGATGATCGGCCACAGCAAAGGCTTGGCTCGCCCCGGCGTCGAGTAGTTCCAGACCCCGCTCTTCCCTGATGGCCAAAAGCCCTTCTTTACGAAGGTGGCGATTGAGGTGTACAGGCTGGTGCACATCAGAAATGCCGTATTCTGACAATACCATCACCCGGGCATTTCCGGATTCATAGTAAGTAATCAGTTCCTTCATTACGGCATCCAGTTCTTTCAGGTCACGTGGTATAGAGGGATGATCCTTTCCGTGGCGCTGATAGTTGTAATCGAGGTGGGGCAGGTAAATGAGGGTCAGGGTTGGGTCATGCATTTTGTCAGTCAGCATGGAAGCCCTGGCTATCCACTGCGAAGACTTAATGGAGGTACGTGGTCCCCAGAAGTCGAACAATGGAAATGTACCCAGTTCCTCCTGTAACTTATCCCGCAGGTTTGCCGGGTGGGAATAGATATCCGGTAATTTTCTACCATCCGCCAGGTAATTGGGGCGGGGAGTAACCGAGAAATCTGCCGTAGAATACATATTGTACCACCAGAACATATTGGAACAGGTCGATGAGGGATCTTCACTTTTCATCCGGTCCCATATTTTTTCCGCCTGTACCAGCTTATTGGATTGTCGCCAGAATTTCACTTCACAATCCGTTTTGAAATACCAACCATTGCCTACGATACCGTGGGCTGAAGGGTGTTTTCCCGTCAGGTAAGTTGTCTGGGCCGAGCAGGTAACTGCAGGAAAGGTCGGGCGGATATGTGCTTTACTTTTTTTCTCAGACCATTTTCTCAAAAAAGGCATCTGTTCGGTGCCTGATGAGGTGAGACCAACAGCATTAATGATAACTACTTTTTTCATAATCTGGACTTAAACCACTCCAACTCCCGGATGATTGAAGTTTGAATATCCACCTGCATATCCTTGGGCAACACACCCCAGGTATACGTTTCTACCTCCAGGTGGTTAGTCATTTTTTTCTTCTTTAATATTTCAGCCACCTCAATAATATCTTGTTGAGTACTTTTAAGCAAGCCGTATTCTTCCAGGAAGATGGGCACATGAAAATGTGTACGCCATTCCTTCACATTACCCTTGTAAGCTTCAATACCTTCTTTCAGGTCGGGGTATGCCGTCATTTCACCGGTTTCATTCAGCGCTTTTACCTGATGCAGGTAAGTCTTTTCGTCAAATGCCGAAAAGGTTTTAATAATTTCAGCACCATTCCCACTGAAGGTAGCACCCAGCGCAGCACTCACCTGCACTTTTCCGATTCTTATCCCTTCTTTTTCCATCGTCTCAATGACCTGTGCTGGTTTTTCAAAAGCGACCGCAAAATGACAGATATCGTAACACAGTTGAATATGGGTTCTGACGGCTTCTTCAGCTTCAGCTGCAGACAATCCATTCTCCTTAAAAAGGGAAATGCCGATCGGCAACATCCAGCGATTGAAGAAATCAACCACTTCAGCCGTATTTTCAATCAGGCAATCTGGCTCAGGTTCAATGTCCAGATGCATAGATTTTCCGGTTTTTACTTTAAGCTGATAAAGGTGTTGTGCCACAAGAGCCATTTGTTGTGCCCCTTTTTCCAGAGCCTGATCCCTTTGGGCATCACTTTGAAACCAGGGCTTATATGAAACAGGAGATGTTGAAATCCCCCCATCGAGACCCTCGGGCAGGAGCACATTCAGAATGTCAAAAAGTCGTAAAGTATAGGTCAACCTTTCAGGAGTTGTCCAGTCCGGGCTATAAACTTTATCTTTCACTACCGTATCATGAAATCCCCCATAGGGAAACCCATTCATCGTAAATACATAAAATCCCTCTTCCCCCATCCACTCCATAAAAGCGGTCATTTCATTATCAGTAAGTTCAAGTGCTGCTTCATTTGACAATCGCAGGCCAATACCCATTGAACTGCCTGGATTAAGCGCATGCCGAATAGCCGGAAGATTGACCCTCAAGGCCTTAAACACTTCAGCCCATTTTTCCCCCGGATGAATATTAGAACAATAAGTCAGGTGATAATTATGATTTACTTCCATGTCTTTTTATGCGCTGTTAGGCATGATATTTTAGATTTTAGATTTTTCAAAGGCAGGTTGCCAGGCTTTCAGGTAATCAATGGCCTTTTGTATTTGGATATGATCCATCAAATGTACTTCTATTCCATGACCTATCTCTGCAAGTAACATAATGGTCAGTTTTCCTCCCAGGTGCTCTCTGAATTCCTCCAATCCTTCAATCACCAGCAATTTACCTGTCAATTCATTTTCCTTTTCCAGTTCGGGCACAAAAAGATCAAATCCCAGGTCAAAAAACGTACCAAGCACTTCATGACATGCTGCTTCGGTGATCATTCCCTGTTGAAAAGAATAGATTGTGTCCAGTGCTATTCCCGTAGCCACGGCTTCGCCATGACGCAATTGATAATCAGTGACCTGCTCCAGCTTATGTGCAGCCCAGTGGCCAAAATCCAGGGGTCGTGATGAGCCCATTTCAAAGGGATCTCCACCCGCTATATGATCCATATGCATTTTAGCGCATTGGTGGATCAGTTTTTCCATGGGCGCATCATCCCTTTGGGCCAGTGCGCTGGCATGATCCCGTATCCACTGGAAAAAAGTCTTATCTTTAATCAGCGCTACCTTTACCGCCTCGGAAATTCCGGCCCGCCAGTCGCGGTCATCTAAAGTATGCAGAAAATTAAGGTCATTGAGCACCAGGTGTGGAGGAGAAAAACATCCCAGAAAATTCTTTTTACCAAATGCATTGATCCCGTTTTTCACGCCTATACCCGAATCATTCTGAGAAAGCACCGTGGTAGGTATCCGTATCTGTCTGATGCCCCGGTGAGCAATAGTAGCGGCATAACAACCCATATCCAGCACTGCACCGCCCCCAATGATGGCAATATAGGAATGGCGGTCTATCCCCTGTACATCGACCTTTGCTAAAATATCTTCAACATGTCTGTTGCTATTTTTCACCTGTTCCCCTCCTGGCACAACCAATGGTTCAGCAACAAGCCTGAGGTACTCCTTATGATGTGAAAAATATGCTTTGATCTGATTAATCAGTTGGGGGTGATTCTTCAATACACCATCATCAACAACGAAAAATATTTTAGCCATTGGCTGATCGGAAAGTGCTTGAATGGCTTTAAAAAACGTGTTATTATCAGGAACAAACAGTCCCCTGGTAAAATGCACATCGTAAGTAAAGGGTACTGCAAACCGCTGCTTGATCGTCTCCATAAGTAATAACACGCTTTATATCTTCACAAAAGAAATGTAAAATAAATTCCCACCAAAATTTATGAAGATAATTAGCCCTACTTTGTCAAGTTATGTCACTACATTAAAAAAGTGGCATTAAGTTTCCACTGGCTTTAAACTGTGGAAACAGTTGGCACAAAAATAATG
>JAOUKJ010000528.1 GCA_029882675.1 Cyclobacteriaceae bacterium | reverse complement strand
GTACACATCAAAAACGTCTGACTGGGCAAAAGAATGAAAATCAGGGAATTTATCAGCCAGGGCCGGAACCTGATCAATGGAACACTCCCGTCTACGGTAGGGTAATTTCTTATTACCTTCAAAATAAGTGAGCACAATATCATTGCGGCCATTATTGTCGAAGTCATCATAATACACTTCAAAAGGCCGTTCACCTGTGGCTTTGTATGTATGGTTTAAACCCAGGTTTCCGGCCACAAAATCCAGGTCACCGTCTCCATCCAGATCGGCCTTTTCAACTGAAAACCACCAACCGGTTTGGTGGGCAATACCTGTTTCGGTTGTAACGTCTACAAAAGCATCCCCCGTATTTTTTAAGAAAGTAATGGACATCCACTCCCCAACAAGAACCAAATCGGATAATCCATCCCCATCAAAATCTGCCCAGGTGGCGTCATTCACCATGCCAATATCATCGAGCACAGGGGCTGCTTTTTTGTTTCCGTTGACAAACCGACCTCCCTCATTGATCAACAACATACTACTTGCCGGCGCCGGGTAGGACCATGTACTATGCCTGCCTCCGACAAACAAATCCATGTCTCCATCCTGGTCAAAATCTTCAGCCTCCACAACTGAACCGCTAAAATCTATATCAGGTATAATATCTTTACTCAGGTTAAATTTTCCTTTTCCATCATTCAGGTACAGCCGGTCCTGATAGCCTGCGGCACCCGGGCGGTATTCGTTGCCGCCATTGACTACATAAAGGTCCAGGTCACCATCGTTATCAACATCAGTCAGCGTGGCCCCGTTGTCTTCCCTTCTTTTATCCGCAGCTATTGCTTCGTCAATATACAGTGTAAAGGCACCTGTCTGATCCTGTAAAAAGAACTGACCCTCCTGCCCTATTGCCCCGCCTGCAAAGATATCTTCCAATCCATCACCATTGATATCACCCGTTGTAAGGCAGGGGCCAAAGCCAGACATTTTATAGGGTAGCAAAACCTGTGTGCGGTAGTCATCAAAGACATTCTCCCTGTGCTTATAATTAATAACATCTTTCACTTCAGTCAAAGTGGTGCCCATTACGACATCTTTATCAGGGTTTACGGCCATTGAATGATTATAATCAACAACAACAGTCTGATCGCTTTTTAAATCATTAAATACATTTTCCCTCCCATCTGGCCACCGCACCCGGAGTTCCTCCACCTGGTTATCGTCACCTAATCCAAAGTGGGCCAATGGCTCGCTTGTCGAGTACATACCACGTACGCCCGTCGTTTCAAAAAACTGCGTGCCGGAAGCTGTCCGGGCCCATATTTTCACACCAAGAGGTGACATTTTACCCTTTTCAGCATGAAGCTTCACCCGTAGAAAATGATTGGGGAGTATTTGACTGGCCATGTTTTCATATACAAAGGCAAAATCATTGATATTGTTTATGACCAGATCAAGGTCACCATCATTGTCCAGATCGGCATAGGCTGCCCCGTTGGAAAACGAGGGCAGATCCAGCCCCCATTGGTTGGTTCTTTTTGAAAAAGTCAGGTCACCATTGTTTTTAAAAGCATAATTGGGTACTTTCACTGAGGGTGAAATATTCATGGCCTCCTGCATTTCTATTACGTTCCAAATACTCACATCACCGGCAGGATTCGGGTTTTTAAGAATATATTGGTGTAATGCTGATTCCACATAATTCCTGAAATTGATGGCGCCATCGTTGTTACGGATGTCTCTCATCAGGCCATTTGCGATAAAAAGGTCTTTCCATCCATCGTTATCCAGATCAGCAAAGAAACCAGACCAGCTCCAGTCGGTAGAGGCCATCCCGGCCAGCTGGGCAATATCGCTATACTGGTTGTTACCCTGATTGAGCTGTAGCGTATTGGTAAAATATTGATGATGGCCACTGTCTTTTACTACCTGGTTAAACTTTTCAGGATTCATCCCGGCCATGTGCATTCGGTTGCGGTAATGTTCTTCTGCGGCCATATCCACCACCATCAGATCCAGCAGGCCGTCATTGTTGATGTCACCGGCATCCACGCCCATGCTGCTAAATGAAATATGCCTCATCGACTCGTGGATGGTATCACTGAAAGTGCCGTCCCCATTGTTGATATAAAGCCAGTCTCCCACCCAGAAGTCATTGGCCACATAGAGGTCTGTCCAGCCATCGCCATTAAAATCGCTGGCGGAGACACTATTAGGAAAACCTGTTTTCAGAAAGCCGGCTTGCACTGTCACATCCTTAAAAACTTCACCCTGATTTTCCAGCAGTCGTGGCCTGTATTTCTCCTGTAGCAATTCAGTATTGTAAAATTCCGAATAATCCCCCGGATTGGGAGGTTGATTCAGCAGGAAGAGATCCAGGTCACCATCGTTATCATAATCCAAAAAGGTGGCATGCCGGGTTCTTTCCTCATCTGCAATTCCGTATTTTTCTGCACTTTCGGTAAAAGTATTATCCCCGTTGTTTACATAAAAAACGTTTCGGCGCAACGCTGGTTCACGGTCATAGAGTTCCCGGGTAACATAGATGTCCTGATATCCGTCTCCGTTTACATCGGCAAAAAGCACACCGGAAGACCACCCCCCGTTGTCCACTACTCCGGCCTGCTGAGTAATGTCTTCAAACACCATATTCCCTTTATTGAGATAGAGCTTGTCACCCACCAGATTTCCGGCAAAGTAAATATCGGACAGGCCATCGTTATTGATGTCACCCACACCTACACCCCCACCGCCATAGTAGTTTGAATAGATCAGGATGCTGTGGTCACGGGTATCCTCCAGCTCATTATTAAACGTAATATTGGTATGTTCCGGCCCCAACAACCTGAATAGCGCCGGCGTATCAACCGTTTGCGTTGCCTTTCGGGTGCGCTGTGCAGTGAGGCTACAGGCACACCATACCAACAGCAGACAAACAGAGACATACCTGATGCTGTTCATTTTTTTTACTTGTTTCCCGCAATTTCAGATTTAAATCCCGCAGATGTTACTTTCCGCGTATTATATTCCTGATGGTACCTTTTCAGTTCAGCCTCATCGGGATACACATCGTTGTTCCCGTAGGGGTAACTCACTATGCCATGGTAAGGCAGCGGCCCGACAGTATTTCCATGTGCCGTGTTCAAATCCCCATCTTTTACCCAGCCCACACTGTAAATAATAAAGTCCCGGGTCCACCCTTCCGGCAATGCAGGTAGTCCCTCTGCATCAAAAGTAAGGCTT
>JAOUKJ010000527.1 GCA_029882675.1 Cyclobacteriaceae bacterium | reverse complement strand
GGTGGGTACATTGGCAGCGGTATTTGAAGTGATAATCTTATAGTGTCCCCAATCAGGGTTGACAAAAGTGCCAGACCCCGGAGGATCCTCATATTCATACTGTATCCACCATTCTCCTGACAGGGCCGAAACAGCAGTCCTTTCGACAACGGGATCTGGAAGTTCACAACCTCCAATCAGGATGAGAATGAACAGGGCAATAATTAAGTTATTTACTATTTTCATGATTATTTCTTTTTCATCGTTAAACATAAATTTCAGGGCTGCACCTGGGTTAGGACAACATCCCACACCCCACCAAAATCAGCCAGTGTGCTGTATGAAATAGTCCGTGTAGCTACATCAATGGTCATGTCTGTGATATCTACCGTATTGCCCCATATGGGAAATTGCATCTGACCGAAAGAAAAATCGCCTGCCCCGATATCATTTATAGTGATCGTTCCCCCACGTGCCAGGTAGCCATCGCCATAATTTCTTCCACCGCCATAAAAGCCTCCAATTCCATGGGAAATTTCATAGGTATTACCTCCTGTATTCCAGATCAAAACCCGGATACCGGAATAAGACTCACCAGTACTTCTTGTGGTTGTAGCAGAATATATCCCTTCAATACTCGGTGCAAAATCACCTGTGTTAACAGCAATAACCGTTCTGCTTGCCATGCCCGGAAAGCCATCTGCATTGACAGCCTCATAGGTGATGATATATTCATCAGGCTCTGTGCCTACAGCACCTCCTTTATAGCCACTAAACCTTCCGGTGACAGAAGAAGATACTGAAAGCTCTACTCCGTTTTCAAAAGCCTTAATGCCCGGGTCTGTAAAGCTCTCACCCGGGGAAATAATTATTAGGGCATCACCTTCCATTTCAAAGTCAGGAAAGTATGTAATCCTTGATATTCCCTCTGTTTCAAGATCTCCTTTACACCCAAACAGTAATGGCATAAGTAGCAGAAACAAAATTGATTTATTTATAAATATTTTCATTGCTTTATCACTTTTTGATTTTAATGAATTAATTGTCCCACCACACCGGGGTGAAGATGTCTTTTTGCGCAGGCACATTCGCATTTCTGCTCACCTCCCTGTCGGGATATAATAACCTCCTTGGGAATTTACCGGAGGTCAGGCCATTTACCGGATAATTCAACTGATTGGGGACGAACGTGGATGGGCTCGTATTTTCCAAAGGAAAGCCTGTTCTCAAGTGGTCAAACCATGCTTCCAGTCCATTCACCCTTGCCTGTGCAGCCCACTTTTGCATGATAATCGCTTCAATATTGACAGCCTCACTCCCGTCCGGGTACGCATATGCACCCCCCGGAGCTATAAATGATGAACCATCCAATCCATAATATGCAAAAGACGCCAGGGTGGCCTGATCATAAAGATTCTTGGCATTTCCGGTACCATATCCCCTGGCAGCAGCTTCAGCTTGCAAAAACAGGCTCTCTGCATATGTGAAAAAATGAACAGGGTCTGTTGCATTAATAGTAGCCAGGGAAATGGTAGCAGCATCCAGATCAAGACTTGAAAGCTCATAATCTCCCTGCCTCATTCCCGTCACAGGCCCACCTGCTTCAGGGATCTCATATAGCATGTCTATTCTTGGGTCACCATTATTTTGTAAAAAAGAAACAAAGGTGGTACTGGCCCGGATATTTTTTGGCGTATTTAATTGCCTCCTGTCCTGCTCGTACAAAGGATTGCTGGCATTTGCCTCATCCTGGAATCCGGTAACTGCCGCATCAGTGTCCAGAAAATCAGCATTACCGGAATACAGTGCATCAATTCCTGCTTTCGCTGCCCCGGCATTGACATTTACCTGCCTTAGATACATTTTTAACTTAAGGGTATTCACAAACTGTACCCACTTATCTAAGTCACCGCCAAAAATAAAGTCTGAATTGCCCGGATCAGTCACCGTTGGTGCAGACAAGTCCTTTGCCAATGCATTATTCAATCTGGCCAAAAGGGAGTCATATACCAATTGTCCACCTTCATAGTGTGGTGAAAATATACCTAACTCACCCTTATTGGCTTCAGTGAAAGGTATTTCACCATAAATATCAGCCAATATTTGAAATGTATATGCCTCCATGGCTGTGGCAATGAGATAAAATCCCCAATCCTCAGATTGAGAAGACTTTTGCTTTACCTTCTTCAGGTCATTCAAGGCTCCGGCATACAACTCTTGAAACCTGACCTCAATAAAATCAGGCTGCAGGTTAAAGCCATCATATTCCTTATATTGGTTCGACGTGTGGTTTTGCGTCCAATATTGACACCACATATTGCCCATAATAGCATAATCTCCACCAATCACACTTGCAACAGACAACTGTGCTGCGGGCAGTATCAGATCAGGTGTAGCATCGGTAGGGTTATTCGGGTCTGAGTTAATGTCCAAATAATCTTCACATGACAACAGGAAAATCAATGAAAGCACAAACCCTATTTTTTTTATAGTTTTCATATCAACAATTTTTGTGATTGACCGAATTAATTAAAATGTGGCCTTAAGGCTCAAGCCATAACTTCTTAAAGTAGGACCTACTCCAAACTCACCGAATTCGCTAAGGAGGTCGTTCCCAAAGGTTGTAGTCTCAGGGTCGATAATGTTGTTTTCAAGAGGTGTAAACAACAATAAATTTCTGCCAACCAGGTTAACATACAGACTACTTATGGGTGTCTTTGACAGGATACTTTCAGGCACTCTGTACCCCAGGGTAACTTCCCTTAACTTCATGAATGACCTGTCAATAACGTGATCCTTACTACGGCTGTTGTTGGACGTTTGATTCCAATATGCATATACATTGGCATAATCAATAGGGATGGTGTTTTCCACATACTCATCCGTTCCAACCTGTACCACAGAATTCGGCACTACCCATGGTTTCCGGTCATTGTATAGCGAATTTGTGGAGTTACCAACAAACTGGGTCAGTCGCTGGGTATAGGCATACATCAGCCCGCCTTTCCTATAGTCCATATTGGCAGACAAGCTGAAATCCTTGTAGCGTACAGTTGTGGACAAACCCATTGTGAAGTCAGCGTTGATGTTGCCATACTCTACTTTATCAGTAGCTACTTGTGGCAGCCCTGCATTGTTGACAATAATCCTTCCCTGGGGATCGGTCTTCTCGGTATGGCCCATGATCACCCCAATAGGTTTTCCGGGTATGGCTACGAGTTCTATCCCATATAAGTCGTTCAGTACCACC
>JAOUKJ010000526.1 GCA_029882675.1 Cyclobacteriaceae bacterium | reverse complement strand
TGAATAAGGTAGACCGGATGAGGTTTTACATCGACAGAAAGAGTGAACAACCTGCCCGTTTTTGCATCACCCCAATGATCGCCACCAAAACGGATGTACCCGTCATTGAACACCCCGTGCTCCCAAAAGGCAGGCTGCTCGATGCCGTAGGACAAAGCACCCTGCACCACTGGTCGGGAAAGACGGCCGGTGTGGATGAGATGATGGACAACCTCCGCAAACGACTGGAAGAGGCAACCCATGCTCTGCCGGAAACCTTTTCTTCGTGGGGTGGGTGCAAGCGTAAAAAAATCAGTGACGGAACGGGATATTTCGGCGTACACAAAGACGAAAACCGCTGGTGGTTGGTGGATCCCGATGGTCATTTGTTCTGGAGCGCGGGGATAGACTCGGTGAGGATGGATACCGCGGCCAATATTGACCTGCTGGAAGACGCGCTTGAATTTCTTCCTCCCGAAGCCGGGGAATACACTGAGGCCTTTTCAGAGCATAGTGGCCAGAAACACCTGAACTACCTCATTCTCAATTATATCCGCACCTTTGGCAATGAGGGGTGGCTCGAAAACTGGGCCACCATTGCCCTGGATGAGCTCAAACGGCTGCGATTTAACACGGTAGGCAACTGGTCAGAATGGAACTTTGCCTCCCGGGCCAGGGTGCCGTACGTGCGCCCCATGAGTTTCAAAACCAACCTGACCACAAACATCTACCGCGATTTTCCCGATGTCTTTCATGCTGACTTTGAAAAAGATGCCACAGATTACGCGCAGACATTGAAACAATCGGCTGATGACCCGGCCATGATCGGCTATTTTATGATGAACGAACCGACCTGGGCTTTTAGCAAGGAACTGCCGGCCGTAGGCATACTGTACAATAATGAAGGATCAGCCACTCGTGACGAACTCACCCGTTTCCTGACGGAGAAATACAGCACCAGTGAGCAATTGGCCGATCGTTGGAAGATGGCTGTTGATTTTAAGCGCATTAAGACCGGTAAATGGCAGGGGGAATTTAGTCCGGAAGCCCTGGTTGACCTGGAAAAATTTAGTGAAATCATCGTGGAAAAATACTTTGGTGATTTATCCAAAGCCTGCAAAAAAGCAGATCCCAACCACCTGAATCTGGGCATTCGTTACCAGGGGGTACCCCCAAAATGGGCCGTGCCGGGAATGAAATCCTTTGATGTATTCAGCATGAATAACTATAAAGAAAAAGTGCCTTTTGACGTCACGGAAGAAATTCATAGCCTTTTGCAGATGCCGGTGATGATTGGAGAGTGGCACTTTGGCGCCCTGGACGTGGGCCTGCCGGCATCAGGCATAGGCCATGTACGCACCCAGACCGACCGCGGCAAGGCCTACCGGGTTTACTTTGAGGACGCAGCGGCCAACCCCTACTGTGTCGGTGTACACTGGTTTGTGCTTTATGACCAGTCTGCCCTTGGACGTTTTGACGGGGAAAACTACAACATTGGTTTTCTGGATGTGTGCAACCGCCCCCATGTGCCGCTATGTGAAGCCGCCATCAAAAGCCATGAGGCCATGTACGATATTGCTGATGGAAAGGTGGCGCCCTATGATGATGCACCGGAATATCTGGAGAAGGTGTTTCTTTGAGAGATAAGGAGATAGGAGATAGGAGATAGGAGATATGAGATGTGAGATGTGAGACAAATGTGAAGGCAGATAACGACAAGAGGCAAGTGGCAAGACTTAAAGAGGGGAAGGGAGGGGGAGGTATGAGGGTGGACGTACTCCTTTTTAAAAATAAGAATTCCCTTTTAATGGAAAAAACCCTGCTCTTTAATATTTTTGGTTTCCCGAATCAAACAACCCGTCAAATCATGAACACACTCAAACTATTTATACCTCTTTTTCTTCTGCTTTTCGCATCCTGTCAGCCTGATGAGCAAAAAGCGGAGGAAGCTTCTTCCGAAGGGAAAAATGAAAATATCAGAAAAGTCACGATTCAGGATGTTGACAAAGGAATAAGGGCCAACATTATGGAAAAAACACGTGAAGAAAACGGCTATTTCAATTTTAAGAAAGACACCATCGATCTCAGCTTCAAACTGGTGCGTGTACACACCGAGTACCTCTCCGTGCTGGGATCCGATAAGTTTTTTGCCTGCGTGGATCTGGCCACTGAAAACGGTGATGTATATGATGTCGATTTTTTCATGAAAGGTACTGCTGACGACATGCAGGTGACGCGCACAGATGTCCATAAGTTAAACGGAAAACCCTGGTACACCTGGAAACAGGCAAAAGACAAGACCTGGTATACGGTACCTGTAAAAAATGCTTCCAATGATCTTTTAGGAGTGGTTGAGGGAGAGGATCGGTTTACTTTTACTTATCAGGCTAAGCTACCTGATATTTCAGCTTCGGCCGAAATGTGGATCCCTATTGCGACAAGTGATTCATTTCAGCGGATTGAAGTGATAAACATTGAGGCGCCCGGCAAACAACAAATTATCAAGGAAAAAGATTACGGCAACAGCATTCTTCACCTGCAACTCTCCCCGGAACACAGCCACAAGGTCGTAAAGATACAATACAATGTCGTGCGAAAGGAAAAATCACCCTATGCGGAGGAAGGCACAGACCTGTCCAAATACCTGCAGTCTACTCCTTATCTCCCTGTGGGTGACCGTTTTGCGGATATTGCAACACGGGTAATCAGCGAAAAAAATGCGAACAGCCCACTTACCCGGGCCAGGGCTCTGTATGACTACGTTATAGAGGAAGTAAGGTATGCTAAACAAGGAATTTACGGAACGGGTGATGCCAATTTTGCATGTGACTCAAAGTCTGGAAATTGCACCGAATTTCACTCTTTGTTCATCTCATTGGCACGGTCTGCCGATATTCCTGCACGATTTGCCGTTGGTGCGGCGATACCTTCTTCAAGGAATGAAGGTGGTGTAGATGGATATCACTGTTGGGCCGAGTTTTATGCGGAAGGGAAATGGTGGCCGGTAGACATTAGTGAGGCCAATAAATATTCAGCCCTGGCTACCTATTATTTCGGCCATCACCCGGCCAACAGAATCGAATTAAGCAAGGGAAGGGAATTGACCCCCGATCCCCTGCCTAATTCTGGTCCTGTAAATTTTCTGGCCTATCCGATTCTGGAAGTGGAAGGTGAGGCCGATTTCGCCGAAATCACTTTTACATTCCATCGCACAGACCCTAATATCTGAGCATTTTATTAGTTAGAAGATGCGCTG
>JAOUKJ010000525.1 GCA_029882675.1 Cyclobacteriaceae bacterium | reverse complement strand
GTTATAGATCAGGCCTTTTGATATACCCGCATTTTGAGCAATCTGACTAATGGATGTGTGGGCATACCCATGCCTCGCAAACAACTCCACGGCGGCCTGAAGAATCCTTTGTCGTTTCTCCCCTTTTATTGTTTCCAGTTGATCTTTTGTTTTTGGCGCCATTGTTATTGCTTCGTTGACTGACCGTTCAGTCATAATACATACAACGTACCTCCAAAGGAAAAGTTTCAATGTTTGAAACTATTTTAAAAAATATTGACTGGCCGGTCAGTCAATACCACTCAAGCAATCTGAAACCCGGCGAATATGGCCCTATGTTGCAGGTATATATTTAGCTTCGAGGTTATCCTGAACTAACTGATAAATGGTAATATGTAAGATAACGCAGCATCAAAGATTCACCTTTGTAGAATTAAAGCCACAGTTATACCTCCACAGGCCACCTCCAGCACATGCCAGGCCTTGTCGAGCATAATCCCCTGAAAAGTGAGATCCATCGTTGCATAAAGGGCAAAGGCTGCGGGAATATGCATAATCAGTCCAATGATCAGTCCGAAAACCAGTCCTCCTGACAAGACGCTACCTTCACTTTTGAAACGCGGCCATATCCAGGCCAGTCCCAATGCAGTAAGGATATAACTAACCGTAATTCCCCACATATTCTCATGATGTGCACCCGGCCGCACCACATTTCCGAAAGTCTCGTGTACAAAAGACCGGGCCATCACTTCATGAAAGAGAAAAGCCAGAAAATACATGGCAATAAAAGCTCCGGCAAAAGCAAACCAAAAACGGCGGGAAGTCCACAGAGTAGCCTGTATTAATCCCTCACCTCCATCAGTCGTCTCTTTTCTTCGGTTTTCCCCGAAGAAAAGGACGCTGATGCCCGTGACATTACTAATAATACTTTTTACCAATTTTGCCCGTAGTATTCTCTCAGGTGCCGTTTCATTCATCTTTGTTTCCATTATCGTTTTTTTGATACAAAAGTCAGCACACCATGCTCCCAAAACTTGAATAAACTGACTATTTTTTAGACCGGGAAGGACGCCAGCCAAAGGCATGCTTGAAGGTCCGTGTAAAATGAGGCTGGTCGGCAAAACCCCCCATAAAAGAGGCCTCGGTCAGGTTGTGGTTGTGATGCATGGCCTGCAAAGACCTGATCAGCTTACAGTGCAGCACATATTTCCGAAAGGATATACCCGTATTCGATTTAAACAGGGCTGCAAACCGACTCGGCGACAGGCAAACGGCATCGGCGATTTCGTTGATGGATACTTTTCCTTCCTGCTGCCGGATCAGTTGCAGGGCCTCTCCTACCCGCTCATCGATAGCCCGGTAAGCAGGTTCTCCGTCCATAACACAGGCAGCGGCATTATTGATTAACGATTCAACAACCTCCTCGGAGGTGTCTTCGCCCTGAAACCATTCCTGCAACGCTTCGATAACCGGCATAAAGTGATTTACCCCCAGTCTCTTTACTGGTGTTTTTTCCTGTCCCAGTATCAATCCCTGCGCTGAGTACGGATCCAGGTGAATAAGTGCTTTGTAATCTTCGTTTTCACTGGTAAAATTGTGTGTAATATCTTTTTGAATCAGGGCAGCCCGGAAGGATTCAGGCTCCTTCCCTTTTAACGCTATTTCAAAAGGGCCTCCAAAACTGACCACCAGGGTGATGAGGTGGTGTTTATGGAAATCGGCACGATAGCCTTTTCCAATGTAAATACCTCCTATGGGTGAATAGCCTATTTTGTAGGTTTTGGTCATTGTTGAAAAATGCTAATCACACCAACCCGAAATGCTGCTTTAGTTGGTGATCAATTTTCAATATCATGCTGTTGGCATCGGGCAATTTAACAAACATGTATTTTCGGTAAAAGCTTTCAGCCCGGGTATCAATGGGATGCACAATGATTACACTTGTACCTATTTCTTCAGCATAAACAATACAACGCAGGATAGCATCAACCAACAGTTCACCACCAAGTCCTTTTCCGGCTTCTTCCTCTGTTATTGCAAGACGACCAATCAGTATAGCCGGGTAACCGAAATATCCTTTGGGAAGCTTTTTTAATAAGTCAGCAGGTATACAATCCCTGGGGAGCTCAGCGGATGAAAGCGTATAATAACCTGTTACCCGTTTTGCTGCATCACACAAAACATAAACCTTTGCCAGCCCCTGCTTTGATTCCTTTGTAGCTTGAAATTTTAAATAATTATTTAAAGTCTGCTGTGAACACCTGAATGTTGCCCTGTCGTGCTCCTTGTTGAGTTTAACGGTCAGAAACTTCATTTTTAAGCTTTTTTGAACGCCTGTCTGAAGCGCTCAGAAATGAAAGAGACAACTCAACAGGTTTACTCAATACTTCCATCACCTTTTCCTTGTCTGCCAGGGTATACTGAACCTTTTTATACGCATCAATAGCTTGTGTGGCATCAGAAACCATCGTTGTTACGATATACTCTGAAAGGTTTTTATAACCCTTTACCCTTGCCGCCTCTTCCAGTAATCGTTTTTGATTTTCTGTCATCCGGGCATCAAACCTTGCCGTATTTTTTTCGTCTTTACTCATTTCTCCATGCCACTTAATCATACTCAATGTACAGCATTTTACCGTACAAAACAAACCGAGGCATAAGTATATAATCCGTCAATTATTTAATTCTCCTGAAGTACGGCAGCCTCTCCAGAGGCACTTCAATGGATATGTCTTTGCCGCCTTTGTAAGTTTTACCGTCATCGGACTTCCATTTTCCTTTGGGCAGCACCACATTGCGCTGATATTGTCCTTTTTTTACTACCGGGGCCACCAGGATATCATCACCCAGCATAAACTGGTCTTTGATCAGCTCATACCCGCTATCGGGATAGGCCAGTGCCATAGGTCGGGCAACGGGCATACCCGTCTGCGCTGATTTTTTGGCCTCAGCCAGGATATAATCACCCATTTCTTCATGCAACAAAGCTGCCTCCAGGCATAATTGCGCATTCTCCTCCGACAACACCCGCCAGGGCGCTACCGAAAACTGCATCATGGGCATCAGTGCATGCACCTGTGCAGACCTGACGATCAGTTCCTGGTCTATTTCTGACAAATCCAGGAAGGAGTTGATCTCTCCCCCGCCAATCATATCCGGGCAAACATAAGCATAACCCATCAGTCCCTGGGAGGTCAGATCGGGAATGAGCTTTTGCAGGTCTTCCCAACTGTGGTTTTTGTCCCTCAACCTTTGGGC
>JAOUKJ010000061.1 GCA_029882675.1 Cyclobacteriaceae bacterium | reverse complement strand
TGCCATTCCAGTAAACCCGAAATAATATTATGATTTACAGCCAAAGGTTGTAATAGCAACAACGCTGGCTCCTGATGATCACGTATGATGTAATGAGACGACAAAACATAGTAGTTGTATTTGATACAACGCCTAGTTCATAATTTAGTTCATAATATTTTCTGAAATCAGTCTATATATTTCCATGAGCCGTTCATCATACGCAAGGTACTGGGTATGTTGTTCGATAATATCCCGGTCTTTTCGTATGGCCGGGCCGGTCTGGACATTAGCCGGCCCTTCATTAAGGGCTTTATTTACTGTCTCAGTAACCAGTGGTTGAAGGAGGTCAAAATCCAGTCCCTTTCGATCCAATATATCTTGTGATAAGGTGAGCATATGGTTTAAGAAATTGCTGGCAAAAACAGCCGCAACATGAAGGGCTTTTCTATCGGCTGAATCGGCTTTGATGACGCGATTACTGATTGTTTCTCCCATGAAATTAAGCCATTCGAGGCCTTCACGGGTTTGAGACTCGATAAAAAAAGGCACATTATCAAAGTCGACCTTTACCCCTTTTGAGAATGTCTGTAGTGGATAAAACACGCCAATATGATCTGTAGGAAGGTATCCGAGCAGGCTCATAGGCTGACTCCCCGAAGTATGGACTACCATCACATTGTCAGGAACGACCAGTTCGGTAGCGATTTCCTCAATAGCCTCGTCTGCTACAGCGATGATGATCAACCGGGAGCGGGTATCTGAGAAATCCAGGTCAGTTTTGACCACGGCCTCATATAAACGACCGGTGATCTCTTTGGCATGCGCTGCTGAGCGGCTGTATACTTCCCTGACTTTAAACCCCCCATTATCAAGGGCTGGTGCCAGATGCCAGGCTACATTTCCACTTCCAATGACCGACACATCAAACCGTTCCATTATTTTAAAATTTAATCGTGGCCCAAGCCTTCATTCCCTGCATCAAGCACAAATTTCCAATTCCCCTGGGAGTCTTTTTTCCAAATAGTAACATATGTTCCCTGTGTATCGGGAATGGTATCTGCTTTATAATTTAAAGTATAAATTCCATAGGTAAATCCCAAATCACCTGATGAGGAGATCATGCCTTGTTCAGGTTTCCAGGTAAGGGAATAGTTTTCGTCCTTTATATTTTTCATAACCGTTAATAATTCACTTTTTCCCTCAATTGGATAGCCATTGGGGCGGAGCAGCACAACATCATCATGTGCGTAAGTTATGAAAGCCTTGTTTCTGCCCGAAGTCCTCGACATTGCTGAGAATTCGGTATCAATATCCAGTAAAACATCCGGAGAATTAATGCTTTCCTGGTTTGATCTGCAAGCCACGACGAAATACATAAGGATGAATAATGATAAATTAGGTCTCATTTGCTTTTCCTCAATCTAAAAACATTTTTTTAAAAGCCGAAATATCTTCAAGTTTTCCAAGCAAAATGGCAATATCACCATCATTAATGACCATTGAAGGGCCCGGGTTAAAAACAAACGTTTTATCCGCCTTTTTAACAGCAATGACTGAAGCACCTGTTTTTCCCCGAATGTCCATCTCTTTTAATGACATTCCCCTGATTTCACTTTTAAGGTCATTGCATGAGAACTCATCCAAATGTAAATCACCATCCCCCAATCCGTTAAGTACATCCAGAAACTCGATAACATAGGGTTTGGTGATTAACTGGGCCATATGCGCACCTCCCAGGGTATCGGGCATTACCACATGTGTTGCCCCGGCCCGGTAGAGTTTTTTCTCAGAAGGGGCCTCAGAGGCGCGCGCAATGATTTTGATGCCCGGGTTAATCTGGCTGGCCGTTAAGGTGATAAATACGTTATCAGCATCCTTAGGCAGTGCGGTAATAATGGTATGTGCCCGGTCAATTCCTGCATCGGAAAGTGTTTCATCCTGGGTAGCATCACCACGCACAAACTGATACTTTTCATTGGCGGCCTGACTATTGACTACGTCCTGCTCACGTTCAATGACGACAAAATCCTTTCCCTCCCGAAAGAGGACTTCAGCCGCTTTTATACCATTTCGGCCAAACCCACAAATGATCACATGATCCTTCATTTTTTTCACGTCACGTCCAATTATAAAGTTTCGAAATGCTTTTTTCAATTCTCCTTCAACAAGAAAGGTACTGAAAACAGAGATAACATATGCAAATATACCAAGATTTAAAATGATATATATTCCTGTAAAAATCCTTCCCCCTGCGCTCAACGGATGGACTTCCTGAAATCCTACCGTAGAAAAAGTGATGGCGGTCATGTAGAAGGCCTCATTGACATTGAAGCCTTCTACGACCATAAAGCCTGTCATGCCAATAATCATACTCCCTGCAAACAAAAGCAGGGCCATCAGGAGTTTATTTGATATATACGCCATACAATCTCAAAAATAACAGCATATCTTCAATCAACGAAAATTCTTTTGATACAAATTATAATTGTGGTACTTTAGTAGTATATATTTCTTCAATTATTAATAAAAATACCGTATCTATGCGCTTTAAAGCCTGATACATCTGATGCTAAATGAAAATTTTGGCTTAACTTAATAAATAGAAAAACATGATAGACCTTGGTAAAACAGGTTGGCTTAATGAGTATATTCAATATAAAAAGAAAGATTATGAGCGAGGCGCATATGCCGGATTAAAACGCAAAAGACAACACCCTGATCAGGCCATGTACAGCATTATCCAGCCTACTGGGATCATGTACGGTTATCCGGTAAAAGCACTAAATTCTACCGAATTAGTTGATTCTGACAGCCATGCCAAACTATTGTTGATGGATACTATGCTCAGCAGCTATTTTCTCACGCTTGAAAATGAAGGGGAAAGTCACGTTGATTACGAAACAACGGCTCTGGAAGGGGTTAATATGATTGCCGACTTTTATAATACCATTTATAAGAACCTATACACTTCAAGAACTAATTTTTTTGGACGTAAAAGGGCAGATTTTGATGTGCTGGAAATGATCCTTGATAAACGAATAAATATTAAGGGAACCAGAACGTTTTGGTCAGTTTTTTTTCACCGCAGCCTCATGTTCCTTGATGTTTACTTTTTCAGACAATGGGTACAGACTCAACGTGACAAGATGGTGAGTGAATTTCTGAAAACATATAAAGATGATATCCGAAATGATATAGTTAAAGTAATGGCTGCTGCTGCCCATGCGAATGAAATCATAGAACCCGAAGAGCGACAGTTATTTGAATTATTTATTAGTTCTCAAAATTTCACTGCGCAGAAAAGAAAAGAAGCCATAGGTTATTTTGAGCAAGGCATTTCGGTTGAAGATATCCCTATCCCGGATGAGCAAAGCTGGTTATTAAAAAAATATCTGCTCGAACTGGCCATTCTCACTACATGGGCTGATAAAAAAATACAAGACCTGGAAATGGATTTTCTGGTGAACTTTAACCGCCGCCTGGGGTTTGTTGAGGAAGAACTTGAAAACAGCCTGATTGCTATTGAAGGCTTTGTATTGGAACATTGGGAGTATTTGGAAGAACTGCTTAACAGGCAGGATTTTGAACAGGTAAAACACGAGTATATCTCGCGACTGGAAGCTGTGGTCAATAGAAACAAACCAAGTCTGATTAAAGAAATCAGAGAACATGGTGATTTGCCAAAAATTCTGGAAAAAGCACGTCGTGAGGAATTAAGTTTAGAGGAGCAGGATCGCATCAGGCAGGAACTGGTGGATTGTCTTCAAAGCATTCCTTCATTTGAAATAATTACCCTTCCAAAAAAATTTCTCTCCCTGAAAGTCTTAATGGAAATACTGCCTAATAATATTTTCAAAGAAGTATAATAAGCATCTCAACTTATTTACCCGGAAAATTTTATCCCATAAAAAAAGACCCCAGCTGGTGCAGGAGTCTTAAGGTTTTTCCTTATTCGCGCTAAAAGATGAACCCGAATAATTTCAGCAAGGGGTAAAAGTCCTTGCGCTTATATGCAAAACAAATCACTACTGTTTAATAAGCACGATTGATTTTGCCCCGGCCTTTAACTGATTTTTTCACATTTTTTGTTTCCCCTTTATGAGCCAGCTCACCATCACCAAAGACATATCCTTCGAGTACCTGGCTCACATTGATTTGGCAAATGGATTTACCACGCACTTTTGCATTGGCATTTTGTGCTTCCAGATTGAAGGCATTGAGTTTTCCCCCACCTGCTACATCTGCTTTTAACGTTGTACAAAAACCACTCAGCTCTATTTCACCTTCACTATAAATATCAACACTTGTATTCTGGTCTTTCAGGTCCATGATGATTTTTCCTGTTCCATTCATTTCCAAAGCCATATTATTTGCATTGATGGAGTTTTCAGCTTCGATTGTTCCACTTCCATTAACGGTCAACTTTTTTATAGCAACCATTGAAATGGCCACTTTCATCGTAGGCATGATTTTAATATTATCAATCTTTTGCCACACACTTTTCTTTGAGCCGTCATCTTTTTGTTCAATATCGATATGCAAAACGCCATCCTCCACATAGAATTTTGAAATATTCCAGATATCCTCTTCAACATTGACGCCTACTTCCTGTTTATTAGACTGCCTGATGGTCACATTATATGCTGAGTTGAGCGAAACACTATGAAACTCCGGCAAATTCAGATCTTTATGAATCTGTGCATAGTTTGAGGTCGAAAAAAACAACATAAAGACGGCAACCAAAGACACGGAATAAAATACCTGTTTCATTTTTTTGTTATTGAACATACGATTAAGAAATTTAATTGTTAAGGTAATTAAAAATTATGATAACTATGCTAAAGTCAACTTTAGCAGATACTTTGCTGCGTATGGGTCTTTATTATTCTATAAGGGATATAGTAACCTCCTGGAAACAAAACTATCCGATGACCGGTAGTATTAACAGATGAATCAACTTTCACAATATTCAATCACGCCTTCCCTTATACGCTTAAATGTCTCATTCAGAATATTTTCATCTTCCTCGAGCAGGGTTACCCTAAAGCCCATAAGGTCTGAGCAAAAAGACGAAATGGGCACAACACACACTCCTCTGGCAGCCAACAAATAATACACAAATCGTTTATCCTCCGGCAGGTTACCTAAAAGCCATCCTTGCAAAGTGGCTTCAATATTCTCATCATCAATAGTCATTTTTTGTCCTGGCCTAAGAGCTCCTTCCTTAAAAATAATGGTATTGTAAAAGGCACCGTACGTCTTATTAAAGGTAATATAAGGTATTCCTTCCAGGTGTTGACTGATGATATCAGCCCGCCTGCCTATTTTAGCATTATTATCTTCTATATGCCGGCTGTAGCGCGGGTCACTAAAGATGCGTGGTATGGCCATCTGCGGCATTTTGGTAGAACATACTTCTACCATTTTGGCATCTGCCAAAGTCCGGAAAAGCTGATCAAACTCCGGGTCTTTTTGGCGATTGTAAATTTCTACCCAGCCACAACGCGATCCTGGCCAGGGTAGCTCCTTGCTTATCCCCTTCATGGCCATTCCAGGCACTTCTTCAATAATTTCGGCCAATGTCCAGGCCCGTGCACCGTTATATGTAATCTTACTGTAGATTTCATCGCTTATCAGGAACAAGTCAAATTCCCTGGCAATCTCTACCATTCTTTTCAATATATTATGGGGATACACCATACCGGTAGGATTATCCGGGTTAATGATGAGTATACCAACAATATTGGGATTGTATTTCACCTTGTTGTAGAGGTCATCGATATCCGGGTACCAGGAATTATTCGGATCCAGCCTGTAGGTCAGTGGATGTGCATCAGCATGGGCAGCCTCTCCCGAAGAGTGTGTGGAGTATGCGGGGGAAGGGCCAATAATCCGCGAAGTTGGGGTGATAAACTGATAAAGCTTGGCAATGGCATCCCCTAATCCGTTGAAAAAAAGCAGATCATCGGCACTGACCTGGGCACCCCCCAGGGCATTGGTTTGATCGGCCAGGAACTTGCGTGTTTCAAGTACGCCCTGCGAATGACAATAGCCATAGGTTTCATGTTCCATGAGCAATCCGGAAGTAATTTCTCTGATCCAATCAGGAATTTTCCAGTTTTTTTGAATGGGGTCTCCGATATTTTCCCAGTAAATATCTTTTCCCAGCTTCTGGATCTGCTCTGCCTTTTTAACGATGGCCCTGATTTCATAAATCAGTTCTTCTGCCCCCGCCTTTATCAATCGCTGTCTCATGAGTTCTCTTTCTAGTACAAAGTTGTAATTATCGCTAATTAAATAAAATAATAAGCCATACTTTTCAAGAATAAAATTTCAGGAAACCTTTTCAGTTTCAGATTTATTTTGCGGTGAATCAGGCTCCTCGTAAACTTCAAACAATTCCAATTGTGTAGGTTTCGGTTTACGGTCTTTAGGGAATATCAGTGAAAGGAAAATAGACAGGGAGAGCGTACCAATGATAACAGAAAAAGAAACCGCAATAGGTATATGGATATCAATAAAGAGCAAAAGCATCTTGCCACCAATAAAAATCAAAACAATAGACAAACCTTTTTTCAGGAGATAAAACTGTTCAATGATCCCTGCCAAAAGAAAAAACTTTGCCCTGAGTCCGAGAATAGCAAATACATTGGAAGTATAAATGAGGAATTCATTTTGCGTAATTGCAAATGCAGCAGGAATGGAATCAACAGCAAAAATGATATCTGTGCTTTCAACAAGGATCACTACAAGAAATAGCGTAGTGAAATAAACTTTGCCATTTTCTTTAAAGAAAAAAGAACCTCCTCTTTCCTCCTCAGTAAAGTTGAGCCTCTTTTTGAAAAACAGCATAAGGCGGTTCTGTCCCGGATCTACTTCACTTTCCGCTTTCTCTATATATATCTTTACACCAGAGTATACCAGAAAGGCTCCAAAAATATATAATATCCAGGCAAATTTACTCACAAGAATGGCCCCTGCAAATATAAAAACAGCCCTGAATATCACGGCCCCCATAATACCCCAGAAAAGCACTTTATGGTAATATTTCTCTTTTACCTCAAAAAACTGTAAGATCATCAAAATGACAAATATGTTGTCAACAGATAATGCATATTCGGTGAGGTACGCGGAAAAATACTCTAGGGAAGGCTGCGGTCCACCATCAAACACATAAATGCCCCACCCGAAAACCAGGGAAATCATAACCCAAAAAATGGATTGTATTAAAGCGGCCTTTGTGGAAATAATATGGGCTTTTCGATTAAAAATGCCCAAGTCTATAGCTAGAAACAGAATGATGACCACACAAAAAACAGAAAACAAAATTGCTTCGTTTCTGTTGTCGAAGATGGAATACAGGAACATGAGATACCTACCCTTTTATTAACTAAAGCCTATATAAAACGTTTTTCAATTCCTTTAAAATTTTGCGAATTACTGGTCTGTTTATGTAAATGTATAAAATATATCCGCAAAATAAATCATAATGTAAAAGTTTAGTAAGGCCTTAAAAAAATAGCGGCTATCAGGCCACTACGGATTTTGAATTTTCAGGGTTTTGAATTTCGGTAAATTGGAGGTTTAAAAGATGGCGGTAAAGCCCCCTTTCCTGCTGTTCCAGTTCTTCATGCGTCCCACTTTCTACGATCCGCCCATCGCGGAGCACGATGATGTTGTCTGCACCACGAATGGTAGACAACCTGTGGGCTATAATCAGCGTTGTACGGCCTTTCATCAGCTCTTCAAGGGCTTGTTGCACATAAACCTCAGATTCCGCATCCAGTGAGCTGGTAGCTTCATCCAAGATGAGTATCGCCGGATCCTTAAGTATAGCGCGGGCAATGGCTATGCGTTGTCGCTGACCTCCGGATAGTTTTATTCCCCTGTCACCGGCAAGTGTATCAAAACCTTCGTCCAGGTTTTCAATAAATTCCATGACATAGGCCTTCTTTGCTGCTTCATAAACTTCTTCATCAGTAGCTTCAGGTTTTCCATAACGAATGTTTTCACGAATAGTGCCTCCAAACAAAAGTACTTCCTGAGGTACTACGGCAATGTTTTTTCGAAAAGCAGAAAGTGGAAAACTGCTGATGTCTTCATCATTGGCCAGAATGCTTCCATTTACAACATCGTAAAACCGCATAATGAGGTGGGTGATGGTTGATTTTCCGGCTCCACTGGATCCCACCAAAGCCAGTTTTTCCCCTGGCCTGACCTCAAAGGAAATATTATGTAATACCTCTTTGCCTGTATCGGGGTATTTAAAAGAAAGGTTTTTAAACTCAAGGTGGCCATTAAGTTTTACCTCCAATTTACTGTCTCCGGCCTTTTCCGGTTCTTCATCCAGGATTTCCTGTACTCTTTCAGAAGCCCCTACGGCCCTTTGCAATTGCCCGTACATATCTCCTAATCCGGCAATGGATGCCCCAATAAACATGGTCACCATGATAAAAGTCACGAGATCACCAGTAGTTATTTCACCGGCATCTACCATAGTACCCCCTTTCCACATCACGGCCACGATGGCTCCAAAAAGTGCAAAAATGATGAAAGAAATAAAGGCTCCTTTAAATTTTGCCGCTTTCAGGGCCACATTTACAGTATTCTCTATTGCGCGGCCATAACGGTTGGTCTCAAAAAATTCATTGGTAAAGGCCTTTACTATGAGCGATGACTGCAAAGTCTCTTCGACTACTACATTGGCCTCAGCCAGTTTGGTTTGAGATTGTTTGGATAACTTTTTAAGTGTCCGTCCAAAGAGCAGGGTCAGTAATACAATGGCCGGGAATACAGCAAGCATAAACAGGGATAGCTCCGGAACCATATAAAATATTATAACCACTCCAATAATAAGCATGGTGGCCTGCCTGAACAACTCAGCAGAAGTAATTGATAATGTCTCCTGAATGATTGCGATATCGGATGTCATGCGACTGACCATATCACCTATACGTTTGGAGTTTAAAAACTTGATTGGGAGGGATAGCATTCTGCTGTATACCGCTTTACGCAAAACAGCGATGGAGCGCTCAGTAACAATAGCAAATAGATATACCCGTACATAGGAAAAAGCACTTTGTAAAAGTAAAACGCCCATCAACAAGAGAGCCACCTGTGTTACACTGTTAAAACTAATCCCGGCATCCTGCCCCTTCAGTCGGCCCATAAGTTGTCCCGCCCCCATTGTCCAGTTATTGCCGGAGGCCACATCAAGGAGCTTGCCTGCCAATACAGGAAAGGCCATAATAAGAAAGCTACTCATTAACAGGCAGATCAGGCCAACAACAAATTTCCACTTATAGGGAAGGATGAAGCGGTAAATGCCTAAAAGTTTACGCATGTTCTCCTTATTGAGTTTCCTCTTCTCCTCTTCTTTCAATTTCTTTCTGGCCATGGCAATTTTAATTAATCCGCAAAAGTAACATTTTTCAATGACTCATGGACTCAATATTCAGTGATTCAGTGATTTATGATCGGTGGAATTCTATGTTTTATCAATTTTTCGACTTAAAAGCTTTCTCTTGCATAGAATGTAGTTTTTTTCCATTTAAAATAAATCAGTTTGAAATGTAAAACCCTACACTCATCAAATATAATGGGATATCATCTTATCGCAGACAGCGATACGATTTCCACTTCACCAATATTATTACTCTGATCAGTGAAAAAGGGAATAAGAACCACTTTCTTTAATCCATCCGTAATGCTATTGGTGGAGTCAATATTCTGGAATCAGCACTAATCCTACTTTGTCAAGTTAGACTTTGTTTATTTAAACTTGAAACGGTAGGGCTAAATATTGTCGGATGATTTATGTTGCAAACGCTCTATGAATTTTTCCACATTAATATTGATATCGTCTTCACCCACCTGGTCAAAAGGATTCTCAAGGTGTTCCTGAATATTTTCCAGGCTCACCAGGATCATGGTCAATAAAATAGGGATAACATACTCCAGTCCCCAGGACATTTTCTCAGCCTGGAATGCAAAATACGGGCCGTACACAATGGGAAGGATTTTGATAAACAGTGAACTAAAAGCGCGCAAAGTCCTGGGCGTACGGTATTGGTATATGTGTTTGATGGACTCAAAGGATACCATCATTTTTTGTAAATACTGGTTGATACGTGAACACTCACCTGAAGGCAAGCCTTCCCCCCGGAGTTCTTCCTTGATGTATAAGGAAAAATCGGAGAAATTATCATAAACCTTTTCTTCATTAACAATCAATTCACTCTTTGGATTGGTAAACATTATCCGGAAATTGGCGAAGAAGTTATAAATGATATCCCGCATCTTATCAACGTTAGCCGGCTTCGGATTTTCAAGCCAATCCCTTGCCACAAAATACATAGCTCGCAAGTAGCCTTTTATTTCGGCATAATGCTTAAGTGCCACCTCACGGCGTTTATAGGCTCCACCAATAGAAAACACGATCGGAAAAACAATTGAAGTGGCCACGAGGGTCAACGGAAAATCGGCCTCATATTTATAATGAATACAGATGGCCGTAGAGGCCACTGCCAGGCCTGAAATAATCATCGTTTGAAAATTGATGATCAATAGAAAACGTCGGATTTGATTTATCATCTACTTGAATTAAAAAAACATGGATGGAAGAAAATAAACGGCTAAAGGTAGGAAAAAAAAGCATGTGGCAAATTTAAAACGCGCTATAATCAAGCTGAAATACTTTGACCGTATCATCATTGCTCTGTCGGTTAAATCATGAAGGTAATCGCAAAAATATGCGTTTAACAGATGACTTCACTTCATCGAATTAGTTTCATGACATGGTTCCCCCTCTCCTAATCCGGCTCCACATGAATAAGTACATCTGCAATCTCAGGGAGTTCATTGAGCAGGCGGTCTTTGAGTTTATGGGCAATATCATGCCCTTTTCGCACGGATATTTTCCCTTCAACAATGATGTGCAAATCGACCAAATGCTGCATGCCCACCTTTCTCACCAGGCATTTTTCAGTTTCCTTTACTCCTTCCACGGTGATGGAAATGTCCCTGATTTTATTAACCAGATCGTCATAGACGTGCTCGTCCATAATCTCACCCAGGGCAGGCCGAAAGATGAAATAGGCATTGAGCATGATCATGCCTGAGGCCAGCAGAGCAGCCCAATCGTCAGCATGCTCATAACCCTCACCCATAACCAGGGCTACCGATATGCCGATGAAGGCCATACCTGATGTGATGGCATCACTCCGGTGGTGCCAGGCATCCGCTTTGAGGGAAGTGCTCCCTGCTTTTTTACTTTTTTTATTGACAAAACGGAAAAAGGCTTCTTTAATCAATACAATCACGGCCAAGACAACAAGGGTATATGGCTTTGGCGGACCATGTGAGGTGCCGATATTCCGAATACTCTGATAAGCAATGATCGCTGCCGAAAACACCAGAAAAACGACGATAATAAAAGCAATCAAGGGCTCAGCCCTGCCATGCCCATACGGATGGTCTTTGTCGGGAGGTTTGGTAGAGTACTTGAGGCCGGCCAGCACGATAATTGAGGAGAAAATATCTCCGGTAGACTCAATGGCATCAGCGATAAGTGC
This sequence comes from Cyclobacteriaceae bacterium, assembly GCA_029882675.1. Taxonomy (GTDB): domain Bacteria; phylum Bacteroidota; class Bacteroidia; order Cytophagales; family Cyclobacteriaceae; genus JAOUKJ01. Next base: position 1,183 of record JAOUKJ010000061.1, on the reverse strand, counting down.
ATAGGAATTGCCAAAAATACCAGCCAATCCTTTGGCGGTGGCCAGCAGTGTATTGCCTACAATACTTAGCCATGATGTATTAATGGCTTCTTGATGCTTTTCTTTCATCTATTTTACTTCATGCCCGGTTGTTTGCCTTCTTTTAGCATTCGAATGGCCTTTTTTAACCGTTTCTCTTTTGTTTCAATTTTTTTGGCGCTGTATATCCAACCGATAAACTGCTTTTGATGTGAAGTGGACAGCTTTTTAAAGCACTGAAAGGCTTCCGGGTCACTTTCCAGTCTCTGATATACAAAATCAGAAACCACAAACGTAAGGGTTTCCCTGACTTCTTCCCATTCTATGACTCCCTTTTTTCGGTAGCTTTCAATTTTCTTTAGCCCGGCTTCCGTCATCAGGCCTTTTTTAAACATTTTCAACGCCCTTTCCCTATTGCTTACTGACCAGTCTGAGCGTTCCCGTCGGGGGGTGAACTTGCGCACATACCTTTCTTCGTCAATCCTTCTCACAAGGCTGTCTATCCAACCAAAACAAAGGGCCTCCTCCACGGCTTCGTTATAGGGAATGGTGGTTTTACCGGTATGTTTTTTATAATAAAGCATCCATATGCCCCGGCTACTATTATGGTTTATTTCCAGCCATTGACGAAAATACTTTCGGTCGGGAAAATGGAATGTCTCAGATATGGTGTCTGGCTTTTTCAAAGTAATGACTACATCACAATTTAACCTTTTTTTGTTAAGAATCAGCCTAAAATATCGAACACAGTCGTGCAAATATCTAATGAGGATTCGTCTATAACACCTGGTTTTAACAAAAATGACATTAAAATATGGCCGTACTTTTCTCGTTTAGTAGTTAATCGCTTAAATTGGTCGCAAAACTAAATATGGATCTAAAGTTATTTTTCAGTCCCGTCCCGGAAGAATGCATCCCGAATACTCCACATCAGCATTCCTTCTACCACGGCATTTCAGCCTTCACTGACAGTATGCCCGCAAAGGGTGGTCAGCAGATTGCATTGATTGGCCTTGAAGAGGCACGTGGTTGTGAAGTGCCAGATGCCATGGCCAATGCAGCCAATATTGTTCGTAGAAAACTGTATCAGTTAAAAAAGGGCACGGGCAATTACCGCATCATTGATCTTGGTAACCTAAAAAATGGCATATCCAGGGAAGAAACC
>JAOUKJ010000060.1 GCA_029882675.1 Cyclobacteriaceae bacterium | reverse complement strand
TATACGTAGTACCTTTCCCCTTAAATCGTTGGTGTTGGCGCTTGACTTCTGGGCATCCCAGATGAACCGGCCTTCCTGCTCATCACTGGGGGAATAGCCGTCAGAGGCAAAGGGGTTGGTGTTGTCACCAACTGATAAATAGAGCAAACCGTCAGGCCCGAATTCAACTGACCCGCCTGAATGACAGCATTGGCGGGTGTCGGGCACTTTGAGGAGTACTTTTTCACTGGCCCGGTCGATGGACTCTCCGTTGAGCACAAAACGTGACAACCGCTGGATGGTGTCTTCTTCTGTGGGGGAATAATAGATGTATATCCAGTGGTTTTTTTCAAAATCGGGATCCACAGCCAATCCTAGCATGCCGTTTTCCCCTTTTTCCCAGGCGGCATCAAAATGGTCGATATTCCTGAGTACATTGCTTTTTAAATCATAAATCTTAATATCTCCCCGGCGTTCAATAAAAAGTATTTTATCTCCGGGCAGGTATTCCAGTTCCATGGGTTCTTCCAGGTTTTGAGCCAATACTGTGCGTACAAAACGGTTTTCCAGCGGCACGCGGTCTGACGATGCCAGTGTATAATTGCGTTTGTTTTCACCAATGGCATATTGTATACCTCCCAGTATGTGTTGAAGATATAGCGGCTCTTCAAAACTTTCTGAAGTATGCCCGAATTCAGTGTAAAAGGCGCGGCCGCCATCATACTCGTGATACCATGACATGGGGTGGGAGGCACCCATATTTCCACCCTCATAGCTGGTCTCGTCAATGCTGATGGTAACGTTGACCTGATCGTTGAAATTTTTGAAATTATACCATTCATCTGTGCGTACCCACTCTTCCGGCAACATAGAAGAGGAAAGGTGGTTATGGTCGGATACCTTTAGTTTGGCCTCCTGTATCTTGGGGTGGCTATCGAAATAGGCACCCACCAGCTTGTTGTACCAGGGCCACTCATATTCAGTGTCGGTGGCCGAGTGGATGCCTGCAAAGCCACCACCGGCCTGTATATACCGCTCAAAATCGGCCTGTTGGTTGGCGTTGAGGATATCACCGGTAGTGTTGAGGAATACTACCGCAGAAAAACCTTTCAGGTTCTCTTCAGTAAATAAAGAAGAATCTTCAGTGGCCACAATCTCATAACCATTTTCCCGGCCTAGTTTTTCGAGGGCTTTGATGCCATCCGGGATGTTTTTGTGCCGGAAACCGTTGGTCTTGCTGAAAACCAATAAACGGATTGTCGAAGCATTATTATTGCAGGAAGTAATATTGGCCATTATAAGTAATGCCAGAAAAGCGGAAAGTATAATTCTTATCATCGTCAGGTTGAGGTTAAAAAAAATGCGGAGCCAAAATAGGTATAATTTAATCTTTAAGGTAGACATTATGAATAAAATTCCAGGCCGCAGGTTGTAATGGTGTCTTGTTACTTTATATTAAAGGAAAGTATCCTTCTGTTTGGTGGCAAATGGATAAGTCGGAAAGGGGCACTGATTTTACATGAGTGAAAGAAAGAGTGGGAACGGAAGTGCCTGTTTTTTGTTTTGTGCTGATGAATAATATAGCAGATTTCAATTTTATGTGTGATTTAAATAATAGGGTAAAAAAACATGACATAAAATATTAAAAGCATGAAAAATAAAAAAAGAAAATAAAATAAACACCCTATAAATTGTATATCCACAATAAAAACGTTTTATTTGCTTAAAATAATAACCATCGATGTGTATTAATGTTGCTTTGGAAAATTAATGATCGATTTTGCGATTATAATTAGATGCTTTTTGCTGATATTTTATTATACAGATTATTATGACGAACAATTTTGACATCCAATTGAATTTAACACCAACTAACAATACATTATGTTTCAAAATTTAAGTATAAAGGTAAAGCTGTTTCTGGGTTTTGGGAGTATGGCCCTGATCACGGCACTTATTTCGGGCCTGAGTGCCTACTATGTAAGCCAGGTAGGTGATTCAGGTGATCGCGTAGGCAGGGCGCTGGCCCCGCTGGGTGATGCTGCCATGGAAATAAAGCTGTCGGCCACAGAGGCCCACCTGCTTTTTGAAGAGATCATGGGGGGCGATGATTCGGAAAATGTAGAGGAAGTATATGACCTTTTGGATGAAAGTATATGGTATGCCAATGCCATTGCCAATGGAGGTGCAAATGATGAGGGGGTTTTCATTGCTTCTAAAAATCCTGAAGTGCGCAGGTTGGTAAATGAAGTAAGCGCCAGTCTGGAGTCATTTAAAGCTGCAGCTGTGACCCGCAACAACCAATACATTTCAGGTGCCTCTGCTGCAGCAGGTAGTGAGGCGGATGCCCTTTTTGATCAAGAATTTGAGAAATTCATCGCTCTGGCCGATGATGCCGAGACCATCATTCAGCAGACCATGGATGAGGGGCTTACGGACATGGATGCAGAGCGTGAGCAGTCCTTCATGGTGGTGACTATTGCCGGGGTGGTCAGTGTTTTATTGGCTTTAGTGCTGGCATTTTTTATCGCCGCAAATATATCCAACCCCATCCAGTCGATGGTCGGGGTGATTGACGAATTGGCCGCAGGAGATCTGACAGTGACCTTTAAACAACGCGAATCAAAGGATGAAGTAGGCCAGGCGGTGATGAGTCTTCGGATAATGATCGAGAAATTGAAAGAGGTGATCGGATCTGTAATCACGGCTTCTGATCAGATAGCTACGGCGAGTACGGAGATGAACCAATCATCGCAGCAGATGTCTGAGGGCTCTACCGAACAGGCCAGCAGTGCTGAGGAAGTTTCTTCGTCTATGGAAGAGATGACGGCCAATATTCAGCAAAGTGCCGACAACTCCAAAGAAACAGAGAGAATTGCGCGGAAGGCCGCTGATGATATTAAACAAGGTAATCAGGCGGTAGAAGAGACGGTAACCACCATGCGTACGATTGCAGACAAGATAGGCATCATCGGTGAGATTTCACGGCAAACGAACTTGCTGGCCCTGAATGCGGCTGTAGAAGCCGCGCGCGCCGGTGAGCATGGAAAAGGATTTGCTGTGGTGGCAGCAGAAGTGCGTAAGCTCGCTGAGCGGAGTCAACAGGCTGCTGCTGAGATAGATGGTGTATCCAAGAATAGTGTTGATATTGCCCGGAAAGCAGGTGATACCCTTTCCCTTATTGTACCCGACATTCAGAAAACGTCGGAGCTTATACAGGAGATTTCGGCATCAAATACAGAAATGAATAGTGGGGCAGACCAGGTAAACTCCGCTATTCAACAACTGAATCAGGTGGTGCAACAAAATGCCGCCAGTGCGGAAGAACTGGCCGCAACCAGTGAAGAGCTCAATAGCCAGGCACTGACATTGAAGGACACGGTTTCATATTTTAATATTGGAAATGTGAGCACAAGTAGAAAAGGTACTTATAGCCATCAAACAAAAAAGCAGATACAAGCCACACCTGTTTTCACATCGAAGAAAACCATGGCTTTGCCAGACAGCAAGGTAAAAGGCATCGAGGTGAACCTGGGAGGTAAAGATAAGTTAGATAGTGATTATGAGAGCTTTTAAAAAATAAATAAAGTAGACGTTAGGCGTTCCTTTTCCCAATCACTCACCCCCACACCGTCTCACTACTCACATCTAATATCTAACATCTAATATCTAACATCTAAAGAAAGTTGGGTTGTTTATTGATTGGATGTCATAAACAATCGGGCCCGGAATATTTATTTCGGGCCTTTTTTTATTATTCTTTTATAGAAATGCGCTGTTGTGATTTAAAACCCGGATTATGCAACAGGAATTCTATTACTGCTCAAAAACATTGCAAAAACGCATAATTTGCTACTCACCATAGTAGTTCTTATGCCTCTGCTCCAAAACGGCCAAATCACACTTCTTTATTGCCTTTTTGAGCCTCACTACAAATTCCATTTGGGTTATATTGTTATGGGACTTACAGATGAAATGAATGCCGAATGGCTTCACTTGTCTGTGAAATTGTTATTCTGTCAAAAGAGGAAAGCCTCAAACAGCACTCAGTTTGAGGTCGCCAAAGCAGGGTTAATCGTTTTTCACTGACCCTCCCGCCAGATATTCATGTACCAATAAACAATACTTCCCACTGCGCTGAAGAAAAGCAGGATGAGAATCCATATTATCTGCGTATTATTATCAAGGTGTTTGTTATTTACCACATGGATAATATAATAGATCAACAACGCCAGGCTTAGGGTACCGGCCGCAACCGCCATGCCGATAATAACGAACATGTTACTGATCATAAATGCAGTGTCAGTGGCATATCCGGCAGGGATCTCACCCAGGATTCCGATTAAAATCCCAAAAACAGTGGTAAGTATAATGCCTGCCAGGATCAATGGAATGACAGTCAAAATGCCTAAAAAAATTTTAGTATTGTAACTCATTCCGGTTTTTGTTGTTAAAGTTAAGTAACATCACATTGATTGCATCAAATAAGTTGGCAGTGGTTAATAGTTGAATTTTGTGGTATAATTGGATAATTGAATTTTTATATAAGCAGGAGATTTAGTTAATTTGCTATATTGCTGGTTCGGAAGGTGTTACTGATGATTGCTATTGAATGTTGATTATTAATTCGTCTTTTTTAACACAAAACATTATTATGAGTAAGATTTTAGTTATTGATGATTCTTTTTTCCAGCGCAAGGTGGTTTCTGATATTGTTTCGGAATTGGGGCATGAAGTAATTCCCATAGCCAGTAGTACTGAAGGGTTGAATGCCATTTTAACGCAAAACCCGGATGTTGTAATTATGGATTTGCTGATGCCTGAAATGAATGGCACAGAGGTACTTGAGAAATTACTGGAGGCTGAAAATAGAAGCCCCGTGATTGTTTTATCAGCTGATATTCAGGAATCGATAAAAAAGAAGTGTATGGACTTAGGGGCTGTGGCCTTTATCAATAAACCGGCAAAGAAGGACGAATTGCAGGCGAAGATAAAAGAGATATTAGCTAGATAAATGACCGAAGTAGAGCAAAAGGAAGACTTATTGCGTGAAATTATCAATATCGGCATTGGCCGGGCAGCCAGTGTGCTCAATGAAATGATAGCTTCTGTAATTGAGTTGGATGTGCCCGAAATAAAGCTCCTGAACCTGAAGGAGATATGGGATCATCTTGAATATAAATCCCGGGAAGAAGTATGTACCGTGTCCCTGGAATTTAAGGGATCATTATCTGGTTCAGCAAAACTGGTTCTGCGCGCCAGGGAGGCCTCATCTATAGTATCCATGCTTACCGGTGAAAATGATGCTTCACCGGATGATATCGATGTGATGAAATCAGCCACCTTAACAGAGGTAGGAAATATATTGCTCAATAGTGTGCTGGGTAATTTTTCGAATATTCTGGATTTGGAAATTACTTATGATATCCCTCTTTTTGAGCAGGACGAATTAGTTAAAGCTTTTTCAAGTGATGCTGAGCGATTGTCGATTGTCGTATTGATGTGTAAGACAAAATTTTTCATACAGGAAGTAGGTTTTTCAGGACTGATCATGGTCTTGTTCAATAAAAGCTCATTTCATAAGTTGGATAATTTCCTTCAAGATAAATTGTAAAGCATTGACAGCCAAACCTTCTTCTTTCTTTTTGTATGACTATTTGCCCGTTGGCGTTTTTGTAATTGACAGGCAATTTGATATAAAATTCTGGAATAAAACACTGATCAGGTATTCGGGTATAAACGCAAATGAAATTGTGGGAAAAAGTATTTTTGATATTTTCCCACATCTCAAAAGCAATAAATACAAGAATAGAATAGAAGACGTATTTGAAAGTGGGGGACCTGTGATTTTTTCGGCCCTTTTACATGGCCACTTTATACCCTGTATGACGAAAACAGGTGATTTGATGGTGCAGGAGACGCTGGTCTATCCAATGAAGACGAGTGATGAAATGGGAGGTAAGGTGGAAATGGCAGTGTTTTCAATCATGGACTTATCGGAATTGGCTAAAATTTCAGCATATTATAAAAATGAAAAAAGAAAGGCCCGGGCTGAAGTAGAGGAGAGAAAAAAATCTGAAGAGCATATCCTGGCACTTTTAAAAAAACTGGAGCAAAAGAACAGGGAGCTCGACCAGTTCAACCATATTGTGTCACATGATTTAAGGGCGCCTCTACAAGGTATTAATATGGTTATAAATTATATTCGGGAAGATATCAATGAGGGCATAGACGTTTCAGAAAAATTGAATTTGGTGGAAACGCGAATAGTCAGATTGGTGAATATGATCAATAGTCTGTTGGAGTATGCGAAAATGGGAAAGTCAGAAATTTCGGCATGCGAAATTGATATGAATAACTTAATCAATGAGGTGATTTGTGACCTCAATATCCCCAAAAATGTGGAAGTATCGCTTAAGGCCATGCCGGTAATTTATAATTATCGGGTACTGGTATCGCAGGTGTTTGCCAATGTTATTGGTAATGCTGTGAAATATGGAGATAAATCAACGATTGTTATTCATGTTGATTATTGTGAGGATGAAAACATGCATGTGTTTACAGTAAGTGATAATGGCCCGGGTATACCCGAACGACATCGTGAAAAAATATTTGATATTTTCTTTTCCTTAAACACCAAAAAAGAGGTTGAAAGCAGTGGAATAGGGCTGTCGACCGTGAAGAAAATTATTGTGGAAATGGGTGGAGATGTATCTGTTGATACCGCGGAACTGGGAGGGGCTAAATTTATCATTAAGTGGCCAAAAGTTGTGCAACATTAAGGAATGGAGTGGTCGCGATGTAATCTTTAAAATGCGATGTCCTCAATATAAATGATGGCAGGATTACTGTTTGGAGGGATCGATTATCAGAAAAAAAGCTTGAAGGGAAATAATAATTGTATAATTTTAAATCCGAAAGTTGTAATGAAAACAAAACAGTAAGCGTTACCTTTGAAATTATTATACGGATAAATTACTTCATTCTTTAATATTCAATGATTAAAAAAGCCCTCACTATATTCCTTTCAGTGCTCATCCTGGCCGGACAAATGGGTTTTACATTGGCAACACATTATTGTGGCAGCTATGTGATGGAAACCAGAATCACGTTGGGTGAGGAGGAATTGGATTGTGGGATGGACGAAAAGGAAAGTGATTGTGAAGGTGATAACAGCGCTACCCGTATAAAAAATCATTGTTGTGATAATCACTTTCAGACTTTTAACCTGGATGATGTCAACAGTGAAAATCATCGTCAGGTTAATGTAAACATCCCACTTTTTTTTGTGCTGGCCGCAAATGATCTTCATACCGCGCCTGACTTTGATTCATCATCCTTTTTAATTCAACATCTTTATTCCCCCCCCTTATTGAAACAGGACTTCCCTGTCCTTTTTCAGTCATTCCTTATTTGAAGTTTTTCAGGTATTTGTTAAGTCCAGGCGATTGCAATTTTTTGCATGTTGGGACTTTAAGCAAATAACCATTGCCTATCTGACAATCAGGCCATGCTGTTGGTCGGGATAAAACTAAATAAGAAGATTTCCTTAAAAACATGTTAAATAAAATCATTCGTTTTTTTCTTGAAAACAAGTTAGTGACGGTGCTGGCCATACTTTTATTTATTGGCTGGGGCATTATTACGGCACCTTTTGGTTGGAAGACAGGTTTTCTCCCTTCCGATCCGGTCGCTGTAGATGCCATTCCTGATATAGGGGAAAACCAACAAATTGTTTTCACCCGTTGGGAAGGGAGATCACCCCAGGATGTAGAAGACCAGATTACTTACCCATTGACCACCTCATTACTGGGGATACCCGGTGTGAAATCCGTGAGGAGTTCATCCATTTTCGGGCTGTCAAGTATTTATATTATCTTCAATGAAGAGATTGAATTTTACTGGTCCCGATCTCGAATTCTGGAGAAGCTTAACTCACTTTCCCCGGGTATTTTGCCAGAGGGGGTACAACCTTCACTCGGGCCGGATGCTACCGCTTTGGGCCAGGTATTCTGGTACACGATAGAAGGTAGGGACAAAACCGGAAAGCCAACAGGGGGGTGGGATCTGCACGAAATAAGGTCTGTACAGGATTTCTACGTAAAATACGGATTGAATGCTGTTGACGGTGTCTCTGAGGTGGCTTCTATCGGTGGCTTTGTCATGGAATACCAGATCGATGTAAATCCCGATGCCCTTAAAGTATATGATATCCCCCTGCAACAGGTGATGCTGGCCGTGAAAAAATCGAATCGTGATGTGGGGGCCAAAACCATTGAGATCAATCAGGCGGAATACCTCGTGCGGGGGTTGGGGTACATAAAGTCCATTGAGGATCTGGAAAAGTCCGTGGTGGCCGTGCATGACAACGTACCCATACGTATTAAAGATATCGGTGTGGTGACCACCGGCCCGGCTACCCGCAGGGGAATGCTCGATAAAGACGGGGCCGAAGTTGTAGGAGGCGTGGTCGTGGCGCGCTATGGCTCCAATCCCCTGGAGGTGATCAATAATATCAAGGCAAAGATGAATGAACTGGCCTCCGGCCTGCCTAAAAAAGTATTAGCCAATGGGCAGGAAAGCCAATTGACCATCGTGCCTTTTTATGACCGTACCAAACTGATCTATGAAACACTGGGTACGCTGGAAGAAGCGCTGTCACTTGAAATACTCATCACTATACTGGTTGTTATCGTATTGATCCTTAACCTGCGAGCTTCAATCCTGATTTCCAGCCTGTTGCCAATCGCCGTACTGATGGTGTTCATTGGTATGAAATACTTTGGTGTGGACGCCAACATCGTGGCTTTATCGGGTATTGCCATTGCGATTGGTACGATGGTCGATCTGGGTATCATCCTTTCTGAAAATGTAATTAAACATATTGATGAAGCACCGGAAGACAGGAAGTTGTTGGAAGTTGTTTATCAGGCTTCCGCTGAAGTGAGTAGTGCCATCCTGACTGCAGTGACTACCACTATCGTGAGTTTTATCCCGGTATTTACCATGGAGGCGGCTGAAGGAAAGCTGTTCCGTCCGCTGGCTTTCACAAAAACCTTTGCATTAATTGCGGCCCTTATCGTCTCCCTGATTATTCTGCCTACCCTGGCACATTGGATCTTTGGTATGAAAATAACCAAAAATCAGAAAGGGAAAATACTGAACCTGCTGATGATTATTGGTGGGATTGTTTTAACGTTTACGGTTAGCCTTTGGAGTGGATTAACTCTCATTGGTCTGGGTGCAGCATGGTTTGTTAAGTGGTTTTCACCTCTAAAAAACAAGGTGACCCAAAACGGGGCCATTGGTGTGGTCGTGATCTCCGTGACCTGGCTTTTGGCACAGTACTGGATGCCGCTTGGAGCAGGAAAAACGCTACCCGCCAACTTTGCTTTTGTATTGATCGGAATAGCCGGGGTACTCAGTTTCTTTTTTTTACTGGAAAAATTTTACCGGCAGATACTTCAATGGTGTCAGGAAAACAGGACGGTTTTTATGCTGTTTCCCATACTTTTTATTTTAACAGCGGCAATGATCTGGCTGGGATTTAACAAAGTATTTGGAGTTGCTGCCGAGGGAGTGGACAGGATCGGATGGAATGTCAGGAATACTGAAATATGGAATAGCCTGTCACATGCCTTTCCGGGTGTGGGAGAGGAATTTATGCCATCGCTGGATGAGGGGAGCTTTTTACTTATGCCTACCTCTATGCCACATGCGGGTGTACAACAAAATAAACGGGTGGTACAGCAACTGGATATGCTGCTGGCTAATATACCGGAAGTGGAGCTGGCCGTGGGCAAAATGGGAAGGGCTGAATCGGCCCTGGATCCGGCCCCAATATCCATGTATGAAAATGTTATTAATTACCGACCGGAGTATGCTGTCGATGAAAAAGGACACCGGGTGCGCTTTAAAGTAAACAAAAGCGGGCGATTTATTTTTGCATCGGGCGATACACTCACTAACCAGGAGGCATTGCTTTCAGGACTGACATCAAATGCACTGATTCCTGATGATCATGGTCATTATTTTCGCAACTGGCGCGAAAATATCCGTTCGCCGAATGATATATGGGAAAATATTGTTGAGCTCACAAAAATTCCGGGGGTAACTTCAGCCCCAAAGCTTCAACCGATCGAAACCCGGTTAGTCATGCTGCAAACCGGTATGCGAGCACCTATGGGTATTAAAGTCTTTGGCCCGGATCTGCAAACGATAGAAGACTTTGGAATGCAGTTGGAGGGTATACTGAAAGAAACACCGGCTGTGAAAAAGGCGGCAGTGTTTGCTGATAGAATCGTGGGTAAGCCTTACCTGCATCTGAATATTGACCGGGATGCCATCTCGCGCTTTGGACTGAATGTGGAAGATATTCAGCAAACGATTGAGACGGCGATTGGGGGAATGAGCATTACCAGTACAGTCGAAGGAAGGGAACGATTTCCTGTCAGGGTGCGCTATCCCCGGGAACTGCGCGATGATCCGGACCAACTGAAGAAAATATATATTGCTACACCTACCGGTGCGCAGGTGCCCCTGGGAGATCTCGTAACGATAGAATATGTGCGAGGGCCCCAGATGATCAAGAGTGAGAATACCTTTCTGGTGGGCTATGTCCTTTTTGATAAAATAGAAGGATTTTCTGAGGGGGAAGCTGTGGAGCAGGCTGAAAAGTATATACAGAACAGATTAGACCAGGGTAGGCTGGTGGTGCCCGCAGGAGTGAGTTATAAGTTTTCAGGGAGTTATGAAAACCAATTGAGGGCGGAGAAAAAGCTTGCCATCATTGTACCCCTGGTACTCGTTATTATTTTTCTCATTCTCTATTTTCAGTTTAAGTCCGTAACAACCTCCCTCATGGTATTTGCCGGTGTGGCATTGGCTTTTAGCGGCGGTTTTCTTATGCTGTGGCTGTATGGCCAGGATTGGTTTGCCGACTTTTCAGTTTTTGGCACCAATATGAGAGAACTCTTTCAGATGAGGCCTATAAACCTGAGTGTTGCCGTGTGGGTAGGCTTTATCGCCCTGTTTGGTATTGCCACCGATGACGGGGTGTTGATTGCCACCTACCTCGATCAAAGTTTTAAACGTAATAAGCCATCCACTATCCCCGAAATACGCAAAGCTGTGGCTGAGGCAGGAGCCCGAAGAATAAAACCAGCTGTAATGACCACTGCAACAACGATGTTGGCCCTGTTGCCAGTACTTACCTCTACGGGTCGGGGAGCAGACATCATGGTACCGATGGCCATACCTGCATTTGGTGGAATGTTGATAGCAGCTTTTACATTTTTTATTACCCCCCTGCTTTATGGTATGCGGGAAGAGATTAAACTTAAAAGGAAAAAGGCATGAAATGGATTACCGTGATATTGTTGTGTTCAGGCCTGTTTCATGGAGTATATGGCCAGGTCTTGGATCGTTACCTGAAAGAAGCAGGTGAAAGCAATCCAGGTGTGAAATCAGCCTACCTGGGTTTTGAAGCGGCAATGCAACAGGTTCCCCAGTCCAAAGCGCTGGCGGATCCCCAGTTTTCCATCGGATATTTTATCAGTCCGGTCGAAACAAGGGTAGGCCCTCAGCAAGTACGCCTTTCCCTGTCGCAATTATTTCCCTGGTTTGGAACCCGGGAAGCCCGGGGGGATGTGGCCAGCCTGATGGCTGAAGCTAAATACCAGGCCTTCCTGGAGACGAAGAATGCACTTTACTATCAGGTGAAAGCGGCCTGGTATCCGCTGTATGTCATTTCAGAGCAGTTGAAATGGCAACGTGAAAACCTCGATATTCTGAAGACTTACCGGCAACTGGCCCTGACCTCATTCTCGAATGGCAGAGGCACCATGACCGATGTGATTCGAACAGATATTATGATCAGTAACACGGAAACGGAGATCGCTTTGATGGAAGAAAAAATTGATCCGCTTGAAGTGGTTTTCAACAGGTTACTCAACAGGCCGGACTCCAGTACGGTAATGGTCAGTGAAGCCCCGGATATGTTGCCCTTACAAGAGGTTCAATGGGAGGATAGCCTGATTGAAAATAATCCGAAGCTGGAAGAGATAAAAGTGCAAAAGGAAACAGCCCGTGCACAGGAGACGTTGGCGGTGAAAAATGGTATGCCAAAATGGGGTTTGGGGATGGACTACGTCGTTGTAGGCCAGCGTAAAGATGTGATGATTCCAGACAACGGGAAAAATGTGTTTATGCCCATGGTGACATTAAGCCTGCCCATATTCAGAAAGAAGTACAAGGCCGGGATTAGCCAGGCACAGCTTACCCGCGATCAACTGGAAATGACTGAAGTGGCCATGGAAAATAAGTTGATTTCTTCCTTTGAAATGGCTCGTTATGACCTGAACAAAAGTAAACAATTGTATCAGTTGTACGATGAGCAGGTGGGTAAAACAAAACAGGTTATCGACCTGCTCTATACTTCATACCGCAATTCGGGAAGGGATATTGAGGAAGTGCTGCGAATGCAACAAGAGTTGATAAAATATGAAATTGAAAAAATTAAAGCAGTGGCTGATTATTACCTGGCCATGGCTAAAATTGAATTTATAACAGCGAATTAATTCAGGTTTATAAAGACTGATTTAATAATAAATTAAATAATTATGGCACTTAAAACAAGTAAAACAACAATATACACCGGCCTCAGCGCTTTGGTGATCGGACTTTGCCTGGGTGGGCTGCTTTTTGGAGGAGGGGAAGGTGCTGAAGAGCATGCGCATGCGGAAAGTGAACTGATCAATAC
>JAOUKJ010000059.1 GCA_029882675.1 Cyclobacteriaceae bacterium | reverse complement strand
CCGGCATTCTGGAATGGCCCATTGGTGAACAGGTATGAGGTGGAATAATTGAAATTGCCGGCAGGTGAGATGATTTCATACCCTACAAATGTACCCATATACCCACCGGTAAAAGTGAGATTTTCAGTGGCGGCATATGAAACATAGAGGTTCTGTATGCCGGGCTGAAATTCGTAATCGCTAGGCCCAACAGATGAAGCGTTACGGGGCCCCATGCCTATGTCAGCTACAAAAGACGCTTTGCCTACTTCCTTGGTGGCAATGAGGTTGAACATGCCTAAGGAAAAGGAGTTTTGGTCACTGGCAAAACTGGTGCCTATATTTGGTGTGCCTGAAAAATCATATTTGTAGTAAGTATCTACTGAGCCTGAGAATTCAAGTGGAGAGTTGCTTTCTTCTTCTTCACTTTGTGCAAAAGCAGGTGAAGCGAAGAAGAGTAAGGCAGCTGCAAAAATGTGAAATAATCGATTCATGTTAAAAAGTATTAATGTTTGTTGTGATTAATTTTTATTTCAATGGTTAACTCCTGTAAAAGGCCTGGTTCAGATGAGCGAAAGGGCTATTCGTCATATACAATGGTGTATCCCCTGATGCCGTGCTCGTGACTATCGAGTCCTTCTTCCTCATGTTGTGCACTTACCCGGATGCCTGAAATTTTCTTAAGTACAAAGAAGATGATAAAGGCAGAACTGAAGGCGGCAAGGCCGCAAATGACCACGCCATATAACTGAGGGAGAAATGGCATGGGTGTGCCATTGGCAGCATTGCCGAAGATACCTACGGCAAGCGTTCCCCAAACACCATTCACCAGGTGTACCGGAACCGCGCCTACGCAGTCATCGAGTTTAAGTTTGTCCAAACCAACAGCTGCTAGAACTACAAGTACGCCTGCAATCAGACCTACGATAATGGATTCGACAGGAGTGAAAACATCTGCACCTGCAGTAATACCTACCAGGCCGGCCAGGATGCCATTGAGTACCATACCGAAGTCAAGCCTGCCAAATACGAGCCTGCCGGTAATAAAACCACCCAAAGCACCTGCACAAGCACCGAGTGAGGTGTTGACGAGTACAAATGAAGTGGATACAGGATCACCACTTAGTACGGAGCCACCATTGAATCCAAACCATCCCAACCATAAAAGAAATACGCCGATGGTGGCCAGAGGAACACTGGATCCGGGCTTGTCAATGACCTTCCCGTCTACATATTTACCAATGCGTGGGCCCAGGATAATGATGCCTGCCAGTGCGCCCCAACCGCCTACGGAGTGTACAAGTGTAGATCCGGCGAAATCATAAAAGCCCATTGCGTCGAGTGCGCCGGCGCCCCATTTCCAGCTACCGATGATGGGGTAGATAAGGCCTACAAATATAACAGTAAAGATAAGGTATGAAGATATTTTTATACGCTCAGCGACAGCACCGGAAACAATAGTGGCTGCTGTAGCGGCAAACATCGCCTGAAAGAGAAAGTCCGTCCAGCGGGTATAGCTTCCACCGGCATATTCAAAACTCATGCCGTTCAAACGATCAGTAATCCCAAAGCCATCAAAACCAAACCAAAAACCCGCTTCAGCTTCAGGGTACATCAGACTAAAGCCGAGTAAAGCATAGGAAAGAATCCCGATCACGGGGGTCAGGGTGTTTTTAAATAAGATATTTACTGTGTTTTTGGCCTGGGTAAACCCGGCTTCAACACCTGCAAAGCCCAGGTGCATAATAAATACCAGTGCGGTAGCCAGGAGCATCCATACATTATTTGCGGTAAATAGGGCATCCATGCCATAATTGAGTGCCTCTGTACTCATTTCCATGGATTTTGCAACTTCCAGTGCTTCCGGAACTGCTTCTGCTGTTGTTTTTGTAATTTCTAACATTTCAGGGTTAATTTTTAACGTGTTAAAATAAATCTTTTGCAAAAGTAGTAATAGAAGGGTAAAAAACAACCCAAGAAAAAAATAAAAACAAAAATAAAATTAAAATAGGGTAAAAATACACCCAAAATCTTTGATTGTGCGGATAAAAACGAAATTGTAGTGTGTTTTTAACCCATATGTTTAAAAATAATTTATTATTGCCAGCGACTATGCGTTGAAATAAAAAGGAAAAAGACAAAGTATTTCTCCGGCACTAAATATATATGCCGGATAATATTAATTTTGTCAGCTGGATTCTTATCCTGCGGTAAACATCAGGCTTACCCAGCCTTAATAGTAAATAAGTATTTGAAAAATGGTTGATATAACACATAAACAGGAAACATTGAGAAAGGCCATCGCGCAGGCTGTGGTCGTGGCCAGTAGCCCCGCAACGGTTGAGGCCGTACGGCAAGGCAAAGTGCCCAAGGGCGATGTATTTGAAATGAGTAAAGCGGCAGGATTATTTGCTGTCAAAAGAACCAGCGACATGATACCTGATTGTCATCCGCTACCAGTGGAGTACACAAAGATAAATCATGAGATTGATGGGCTTAATATTATCATCAAGGTGGAGGTGAAGACCATATATAAGACCGGCGTGGAGGTAGAAGCCATGCATGGGGCATCTGTGGTAGCGCTGACAATATATGATATGCTCAAGCCCATTGATAAGGGTATTGAAATACATCATATCAAACTCCTGTCCAAGACTGGGGGTAAATCAGATTACGCGGACCTCAAATATCATCAATTGACAGGAGCCATCATTGCGTGCTCGGGCCCCGTTTTCAGGAATGAAAAAGAAAATAAAATTAGTCAGCCTGCCAGGGATATTTTCAATAAGTATGATATCACCATTTCTTTTGATGCCCTCATTCCCGATGATATGGATAAATTGCAGGCGATTGTAAAGGAAAGGGTGGCGGCAGGTGACCGACTGATCGTCATTGGTGGTGGTACGGGACTTACACCAGGTGATAAAACCCCTGAAGCTATTGTCCCGCTACTGGACCGGCGGGTGCCGGGAATAGAAGAGGTGATCAGGTCTTATGGACAGAAAAGAACACCCTATTCTATGTTTTCCCGCAGTGTGGCAGGACTGATGGGAAATACCCTTATCTTAGCCTTACCCGGATCTTCAAAGGGTATGAAGGAGTCGCTCGATGTTTTGTTTCCGCATGTACTCAATGTGTTTAGGTCTTTAAAAGTTGAATAAACTGTTTTATATTTATGCAAATTTTAAAATAATGAAGAGAATACCTATTATCTTGTTTCTGGCGTTTATGGCTTTTCAATGTACTCAAAAGCCTTCGGAAAGTAGTACAACGGCAGAAGGCAACAGCGGTGAAAGCGAGGCTATTGCCGGTCTGTATGGAGCTGAGCTGTCAGGAAGTGACCTGACTCCTGTTATGGCCTTCGAAACTGCCCTTACAAATAAGGACGAGAAGGAAGTGAAGCTCAAAGTGAAAATTGATGAGGTTTGCCAAATGAAAGGTTGTTGGATGAATGTCGACATGGGAGATGGAAAAACCATACGTGTTACATTTAAAGATTATGGCTTTTTTGTGCCTAAAAACGCTCAGGGGTATACTGCTATTATAGAGGGAACGGCCAAGGTGGAAATTACAGATGTCCAAACCCTGAAACACTATGCGCAGGATGCAGGAAAAAGTGCCGAAGAGATTAACAGCATCACCGAACCCAGTGAGGAAATAAATTTTGTAGCAACGGGAGTTCTAATAGAAAGTTGATGCCCGGATTATAAGGCCAAATTATATCTTGTTTTAGACCAACCGTATAACCGGGGTGTGAAAAAATAAATAAGGGAGGCCTTTACCTGGCCTTTCTTTTGAATATGCCTGATTTGAACAGGCAAGGCGTCATCAATACTTAGTGACATGGAATGTTCAGGCCTTAAATGATGGGTATAAGTTAAACCATATTCTAACCGGCCAAAAGACTTGAGTTCTGTGGCCAGCCGGACTCCTGTTACAAGTGCAGGAGTATGGAAATACTGTGTTTGGGTGATGTTTCCTCTTTTTAGTATGCCCGTATGTTTGTATAGAAACCCGGCCTGAAAGACCAGATAGGAATGATATCTAAGTGGTGAAGGCCCGTTGAAGTTGATGGTGAAAGGCATTTGCCATTCATTGACAACGATGTCTTGCCCATTGGGTACGGATTGGTCACCATAAAGGTAAGTACTGTGCCCAAAAAGAACCCCACTTTCTGCTTGTATTTTCTTATAGTTGCTAAACCGTACAACAGCCCCATAAAGATTCTTTTTAGCTGCATGTAAATGATAAGTCTTATTTTCTGTTGCCCATAAAAACTGTTCATCAGCGGGATTAAACACACCCTGAAAGGTAACTCCGATTCCCAGGCCGCTCCCTTTCTTTTGGGCAAACACCTCTTGAGCCAATAATGAAATGATTATTGTAGAAAAGATAAAAAAATACCTGTTAGACACGGTCACTTTTCTTGGTTTTATTGTAGGCTTATATAACGAAATATCATGCCAACAAGTTGTTCTGTTATTACAAAGATAATGATAGAATTTAAATGTGCAATAAATTATACATAAAATGATGAAAAACTACGTATTTATACCTATTCGCGGGAAATAGTCATAGTCTGGTTTTTTTCGTTTCATTACACTTGTTAATTATTATTGTTTTGTTACAATTCTAAATATTTTGTTATATTAAACTGTTTTTAAAACAGATAAAGGCGATGAAAACAGTAATCAGTTTTTTTTGTATAATAATTGCCGGATTAAGCGGCTTAAATGCGCAGGATAACCCGCTGGTTTGGCATGATCCTGTTAAATCTGATTTTGCGGTTGTTGAAGGGCAGGGGTGGCCTGATGAAGTAACAGAGCCCTATGACCGCCTGCCCCATTGGGCTGAGGATAAGGTGCGGGAGGATGTGTGGTGGCTTTCCCGGCAATCGGCCGGGCTGGTGATCAGGTTTTACACTGATGCCATAAATATTAAAGTCAGGTACATGGTTGATGGCGATCAGGCAATGCCCCATATGCCTGCAACAGGGGTTAGCGGTGTAGACCTGTATGCCGTGGATAGTGATGGCGACTGGAAATGGTTGCGAGGAGGCTGGTCTTTTAAAGATACCATTACATACCATTTTAATGCGATCACCCCAAATGATAGTTATCATAAGATGGGTAGGGAATACCGGCTTTTTCTTCCGTTATACAATAAGGTCAATTGGTTGGAAATAGGTGTTGGAAAAAGTGATTATTTTGAATTTATACCGGTGCGTAAGGATAAACCCATTGTGGTTTACGGAACGTCAATTGCCCAGGGTGGATGTGCGAGCAGACCGGGAAACGCCTGGACATCCATCTTATCCCGGAAGATGGATCGCCCGTTGATTAATCTGGCCTTTTCGGGAAATGGCCGCCTCGAGCCGGAGATCATAGCGATGATTGGGGATATAGATGCCAAAGTATTTATACTTGATTGTTTGCCCAACCTGACACCGGGCAGAAACTTCACCAAAGAGGATATTATGATTCGCACACGGGCAGCAGTGGAAGATCTTCGCATCAGGCACCCCACCACGCCAATCGTGTTAGCAGAGCATGGGGGGTATACAGATGGTCCACTTGATGTAGTCAGGCGAAGGCAGTATGAGGGTGCAAATGAAGCACTTAGAATAGTTTTTAATTCATTGGTGTTGGAGGGGTATTCACAACTGTACCTTTTACCCGGGGAGGACTTTAACCTGGATTTCGATACCATGGTGGATGGTACGCACCCCAACGATATCGGAATGTTGCGCTATGCCGAAGGATACGAACAATTTCTAAGAAAAGTATTGAATGAACCCGTGGGTGTCTTTTCTACGGCTAAACCTGTCATACAACGCAGGGAACCCGCTAATTATGAGTGGAGTGAACGGCATAACCAAATACTTGAATACGGGCAGCTAAATAAACCTGAGAATATCATCATCGGTAACTCCATCATTCATTTCTGGGGAGGACAACCGGAAGGTCCAAAAGCAGTCGGTAAAGAATCGTGGGATAAGTATTTATGGAAGAAAACGGCCAATTATGCTTATGGATGGGACCGGGTTGAAAACGTGCTTTGGAGAGTGTATCATGATGAGCTGGATGATGTGAAACCTGAAAAAATCATTGTGCTCATAGGTACCAACAACCTGCATCTTAATACCGATGAGGAGATAGTGGCCGGGCTGGAATTACTCGCAAAAGCCGTGAGTTACCGCCAACCACAGGCAGAATTGTTTTTCTGTGCGGTGTTGCCCCGTCGTGATCACGAGCAGCGCGTGGCTACCCTGAATGATAAAGTGAGGATGGCCTTGTCTTTGCAGGAAGAGTTGAAATTTGTTGATGTCGGAGTCGGATTACTAGGCGGTAACGGGAAAATAAATGAGGTGTTGTTTTACGATGGCCTGCACCCCAATGAGGCGGGTTATAAAATACTGGGGCAAGCCCTGGGGGAAGTGTTGAAGTAAAAGAGGCTGTCACAAAACTACTTCATGGGAAGCTAACCCGGTTTTCGCAAATTGCTTTGGCCTTTTGCGACCAGCTCCTTCTTTTTTTACGCAGAGCGGTTTAGCAAAAATTATTATCAAATATCCGGTCGCTTGTTTTATTTATTGCTCAATTCACCTACTTTAGTCGCTTGTTTAAAAGCAGAGCTAATACCTATATCTTATCGTTATGAATAAAACCACGATCTACTTGTTTATACTTTTTGGCGTAGCCTTTACGGCTTGTGACAACCAGTCCAAAGTTTCTGTCGATTTTAGTACGCTTTCTGAGGAGGATCAGCGAAAAGCTGAAAATGCCCTGGCTTCAATGGAGACGGCAGAAGGGGTGAATGTCCAGTTGTTTGCCTCAGAACCTATGGTGGCTAATTTAACCAACATGGCCATTGATGCCCGTGGAAGAATTTGGGTTTGTGAGGGGCGGAATTACCGAAATCAGCACAATCCTGACAATCCCTATTCTGCCGAAGGTGATCGAATACTCATACTGGAAGATACCGATGGTGATGGTGTGGCCGATAAGACAAAAGTATTTTACCAGGGTGAAGACATCAACGCCGCACTTGGTATTGCTGTATTGGGTAGCCATGTTATCGTATCTATTTCCCCCAATGTTTTTATTTTCACGGACGAAGATGGCGATGATGTGCCCGACAGTAAGGAAGTCATGTTTAGCGGAATTGGAGGCGTACAGCATGATCATGGTGCCCATTCCTTTTCATTTGGAGCGGATGGAAGGTTGTATTTCAATATGGGTAATGAAGGAAAGCAGCTGTTAACCGCAAACGGAGATACGGTTCAGGATAAATTTGGAAAGCCCGTAGTGACAAATGGAAAACCATTAAGGCAGGGTGTTATTTTCAGATGCGAAATGGATGGCAGTAATGTAGAACCGCTGGCCTGGAATTTCAGAAACCCCTATGAAGTGGCTGTAGATGCCAATGGCAGCCTTTGGCAATCTGACAATGATGATGACGGCAACCAGGCTGTACGCATTAATTTCATAATGGAATATGGTAACTATGGATTTACTGATGAACTTTCAGGTGCCGGCTGGCGTGCACGGCGCACGGGCATGCATAATGAAATACCCAAAAGACACTGGTATCTCAATGATCCGGGCGTGGTGCCCAATCTCCTGCAAACGGGATCAGGATCGCCAACAGGTATTCTGGTCTATGAATCAGCTGATATGCTTCCCGAAGTTTTTCACAATCAGATGATTCATGCCGAACCCGGCCATCAGGTGGTGAGGGCCTATGTGCGTGAGAAAGATGGCGCCGGATATAAAGCTGAAATTGTAAACCTGCTTAAAAGTGAAGATCCCTGGTTCAGGCCTTCGGACGTAACTGTTGCACCCGATGGCTCCGTGTTCGTGGCCGACTGGTACGATGCGGGTGTTGGAGGCCATAAGGCCGCTGATATTCAACGGGGTCGCATTTATCGCATCTCCACAGGGGGCAAATATAAATCTTCGGCATTAAACCTGACCTCCGCCGCAGGAGCAGCGCAGGCATTGCTTAGCCCCAATCAGGATGTTTTTTATCAGGGATGGGTGACGTTGCATAGCATGGGACCCAATGCCGAAGAGGCGTTGGCTGGATTAGTAAAACAGGGGGGAGTGGCCAAAGCACGTGCACTCTGGCTGCTGGCCAGAATAAAAGGAAGGACTTCACATTATATCAAATTAGCATTAGATGATCAAAATGAAGATATTCGGGTACAGGCCTTGCGTATGGCAAGGTACCTTGATCGTGAAAACCTCATCAATTATCTGGCACTGGTGACCGATGATACTCCTCAGGTGAGACGTGAAGCATTGATCGCGCTTCGTCATACAGGTAATGATGAAGATGCCGCTGCGATATGGGCTGACCTGGCGGCGAAACATCAGGCAGGCGATCGCTGGCACCTGGAAGCCCTTGGTATTGGTTCAGACCTAAATCCCGATGTTTATTTTATCGATTGGCTGGACAAATATGAAGAGATGG
This sequence comes from Cyclobacteriaceae bacterium, assembly GCA_029882675.1. GTDB lineage: Bacteria > Bacteroidota > Bacteroidia > Cytophagales > Cyclobacteriaceae > JAOUKJ01. The sequence continues at coordinate 4,310 of JAOUKJ010000059.1, read as the reverse complement.
TAAATACGCCTGCAGGTCAGGAAATAATTTGGCGTAGCCGGTCAGTGGAGAGCACAAGGTTACTTGCCGAAATGATTGCAAATAAAGAGGTGAGTGTTGAAAAAATCCCCTCTTATATTAGGGCAATGTATTTTAAGCCTGTAGCGGGAAGGGATAAATACCTGGCAGGCCTGTTAAACATCGATCATCCACAAAGCAGTACCATATCAGCACTGGCCCTGGGCATGATCAGCGCGGATTATATATCAGCCAATCCGCAGGTTATGCAAACGGTAAGAAAAATACTCCCTGATATCGCCGGTTCTTTTGAATGGCTGGATGCTATCCGTTCTATGAAGATCACAGTGTACAACGACCAACTGCTTGAGGTGATGGTAAACCATGAAGACAATCAAATTAAAAATGAAGCAGTGAGTGTTTTGCTGGCCGTTGGTGGAGCTGCTGATCTGAGGAAGTTTATTGACCAGTTAGAAAATGATGCGGATAAACGAAATATATTCCAACAATTGGGAAGTGTCAATGATGGAAGTGTCGTGGCGTTGTTGAGCGATTATGTTCTTGCAGCGAACATGAGTTACCCGCTAATGGTGCAGGTGGTGGAATCGATGGGGAACACCTGGGATGGTCAGCACCTGCTCTATGACCTGCTTAAAGAAAATAAAGTGCCGGAGGAGTATAAAACCACGGCCGTTTTAAAGCTGATGAATTGTTGGGATCCCGAAGTGAGTGGAAATGCACCCAAATATTTACCGGCGGCCAATGTAAAAGATGGTGGACAACTGGCCTCGATTGATGAATTGGTAGAAATACCCGGAGCCGCTGAAAACGGCAAGAATGTTTTTGATATGTATTGTAAGGCTTGTCATGTCGTGAATGGAGAAGGTATTGATTTTGGCCCTGGCCTTTCTGAAATAGGAAGTAAACTAAGTCGTGAGGCCATGATTTCATCGGTTATCTTTCCCAGCGCCGGCATCAATTTTGGTTATGAAGGCTATCACATAAAGACAAACGATAATAAGGAATACTACGGATTTATCGCAAGCAGGACTGAATCTGAAATTACCCTGAAAATGATGGGTGGCGTAACGCAGATCATTGCTCATGATAATTTGGCTTCGATGGAAGCGATGGGGAAATCACTCATGACAGAAAACCTGCAAATGGTGATGTCGCAGCAGGAATTGGTGGATCTGGTGGAGTACATGACCACCCTGAAAGCCGCCGAGTAAATGGAGGTTTGTTTTCATCTTTGTTATTGGGCCAACCTTTGGTTCAATAACAAAGAAAAACAGCTTGCTTATGAATTATTCAGCCAATAGGGGCAATGTAATTACAAATGTTGTGAAGTTTTGCATCTGGCCATTAATCTGAAAAGCCTCTTTTTCCAAAGCGATATGTCCATGGTGTTCTTTGATAATGGTCACAGACATGTGCAAACCTAAACCCGTTCCTTTTCCGGGTGCTTTGGTGGTATATAACAAGTCAAATATTTTGTCTTTTACATCTTCCGGTACACCTACGCCGTTATCGGCAATTTTTATTTGCACCATTTCCTCATTTGACAGGTATTCGGTTTTGATCAGGATTATACCCTGCCGGTTTTCTTTTTCTGACGAAAGGATGGCATCTACGGCATTGGTGATCAAATTGCCAAATACCTGATTGAGCTTGCCCGGATATCCGTTTATTGGAGGTATTTCGCCATACTCCTTTTTTATTTCCACCGCATTTTTCCACATGTGGTTGGTGATTACAAGTGTCGCATCCAGGTTGGTGTGAAGGTCGAAATTTACCGGTTTTGTATCCTGGGAAAAGGAGTAGGTTTGAAGGCTGTTGATGATTTCTATTGATTTGTCAACGCCTGTTTTGATGTTAACAAGTAAATTATCCAAGATGCTGTACGTTTTGGATATTTGAAATTCATCTGCTAGCTGTTCCAGTTGGTCTGCCGAAACAGATTCCATCTCTTTAAGGCGCTGGTGGAATGAATTCAGGTTTTCAAGGATATGGGGGAAGGCCTGGATGCTTCCTGAAATGTAATTGATGGGATTTCGCAGATCGTGGGCTATACCAGCGCTTAATGAACCCAGGGTAGCCATTTTTTCATTGATGACCATTTGTGTCTGCGTATTTTTTAGTTCTTCATAGGCACTTTTTAACCTGTTCTTCTGGATGGTTATGCGCAGTTGCTGGGCTTCAATATTCATGGCCATTTCGTTAAACACATTGGCCATGGTTTCAAATTCGTCAGCGGTATTTAATTGCACACGGGCCTGAAGGTTCCCCTGACTGAGTTTCCCGGCAGTTTGAATGAAACGCGAAATGGGCTTGAGAATGAGGTCGGAAAAGTAGACAGCGGTGAAAATAATAATGATCCAGATACCTAATATGATCAGTATGATCATCGAAATGAAATTGCGAATGGATCCCATTATTTCATCTTCTTCTATTTCAGCAACCAGTACCCATTGTAGCCCGGTCAGATTTAAAGGTTGAAAAGCGCTTAAAACAGGGATGTTTCTATAATCATTAATCTTACGGTGGTTTGTGTTCCCGGCAAGGGCGCCTTCTACTGCTTCTGTGACTATTTTTTGATGCAGTATTGTGGTTCCGTAAAGGTCAATATTTCTAATGGTGGCCGAATCAGTTTTTATACTTCTTAACTGGCTAAGCAGGACATTTTTTTCTTCAAAAACAAACCTTGAATCAGACCGCATAAGATAATCTGATCCTACCAGGTATAATTCACCGGTATGGCCTAATCCATTTTTTTCCCATTGCCTTTCCAGTGTCATAATATCATTGATTTTGTCAATGGATAATTGCGCTATAAGTATACCATTTACTCCTGTACTGTCCCTTAATACCTTACCGAAAAAGGATGCCGGTGCTCCATATGAAGGGACGTAGGATTTGAAATCAGCCATAACAACAGTGTCCTTTTCAATATAATCGATCAATGTTTTGGTTAAGGCAGCCAGGTTTGAATTTTGGTAAGGACCATGCTGTAAATTGGTACCGAAATCATTTTCTTTGAAGACGGAGTATACGATATCACCCGTCTTGTGGTCAATGAGAAAAATATCATAAAAACCAAACTGCTCCATGATATCCTTAAACATGGGGTGATACCTCCGGTGAACCTGATCGTATTGGTTACCATCTCCTCGCTCCGTCATTAAATGCCTTTGCCCGGGAGGATGCGGATTATCCAGAATGTAATTTTTTTGAAATACTTTCGTTGTGTTTTGTTGGGGTACATAATCGGACTTGTTTATTTCCTGGGGAAAATAAGTTGCGTGATTTGAAAACCAGTCCAGATAATATTTTTCAATGAGCGGAGTGGATGCCTGCTCATCCATATTGTTCCATCCCGCCCTGAAGGATTTTGCGGCATCGATAATCGTCGGATTATTGGCCATTACATCCATGGTGTTGCGTAAGTTGCTAAAATAATTTTCTATACTTCTGCTCTGGATATTTCGGAGGCTGATCAGGTGGTTGAAGGTATTTTCGATATGTGTTTTTTTGCTGGATGAAACCCAGATAAGCACAATAATCAGACAGGTTAATCCGGACACGAGGATTAGTGCTAATGTGATTTTAAGTTTCAGTCCTGTTTTAAACCTTTTTTGCATAAATTATTTAATAAAATAGCGGGGCTGATTAATTGTTGACGCCACTAAGGTAATAACTAAACAAACGAGGCGCTAAATGGTTGTAATATTTAATCCAAAATAATCTCTTTTTGTGTGGCCGCATTTATAAATAGGATATTTCCAATATCATATCCCCTAAATACTTCCGTATCCATCTGTTTTATAGCCTCACTGCGAAACCCGATGATGGTAAGGTCAGCATCTTTAGAGTAACTATTAATAAGTTCTTTTTTGCTGATTTCAGCTTTTCGCGGAATAAGTTCTAAATTATTTACGGAGATAGGCAGGCGGCCGGCTTTAATCTGGCTTATAAGCCGGCCTTGCTGTTCCCCGATCTCTTCTTCGGGAAAAATACATAAAATCTTTATCTTTGCTTTCTTCCAATCCGGGTGCCCCATGATGACATAGCCCATGAGAATCATCAGGTTGCCATTTGCCAGGTCATTGGGCGTGATCCAGATATGAATGGTTTTCATGAAACCAAACTCCTTATCAGCAGTAGAAAGTATGCATACGTCACAGCCTGCCGAATTGACCAGGGAGAAATTATCAATGATAGCGCCCAGTGCTTCTTCATTTGTACGTGCATATTCAAAAAGGATGGTATTGATCTCCTTTCCCGATACACTGGGTAGTTGTATAGCCTGTGCT
>JAOUKJ010000524.1 GCA_029882675.1 Cyclobacteriaceae bacterium | reverse complement strand
GTGATAGCAATTAAGACAATTTCGCCCCGACCTTTTCCAATAATTTTTTAGTAGCTATAATACCATCAATTTCACTGAGTTCATTCCCCTCGTATTCGATGCCCACATATCCGGTGAAACCATGGCCTTTTACAATCTTCATGATCCGTTCGTAATCCATTACGGCTTCATTGCCATCTGCATTAAAAATATTGGTTTTTGCGCTTACTCCTTTGGCAAAAGGCATCAGTTCGTCAATACCCTGGTAGCGGTCGTATTCTTCATTTTCATCAATCCTGAAATTGCCGAAATCAGGTAGTGTACCACAGTATTCATTATTGACCTGCTTCATCACATCAGCCAGCCATTTTCCATTGGAAGAATAGCCGCCGTGATTCTCTACGATGATACCGATCCCATTTTGCTGCCCATATTCCGAGAGTTTTCCCAGACCGTCTACTGCGGCAGCGGCTACTTCTTCGGCAGTGCCTTCACCGCGTGCATTTACCCGGATGGAGTGACAACCCAGAAATTTCGCGGCGTCTACCCAGCGGTGGTGGTTTTCAACAGCCTTGTTCCGCTCAGCATCATCACCGGCTCCCAGGTTGCCCTCGTTATCGATCATGATCAAGACATTGGTTACCCCCAGGTCACTGGTCACTTGCTTTAATTCTGCCAGGTAGGCCTGATCGGCGGCATCTTTATCAAAAAGTGTACTTACATACTCTACGGCATTGATGCCAAGTTCTTTGGCTTTGGCCGGAAACTGCAGGTTGGTGAGTTCCTTGGCCCGGATGGTTTTGTGTAGGGACCATTCGGCAAGCGATATTTTAAAGAATAGCTCTGCAGGAGTAGTCACTGCTGCTGTGCTCAGCGAGTCTGAGGAGGAGACACCGTCCTCTTTCGTTGATTTTCCACAGGCTGAAAGAATCATAGGTGTCAGGGTAATCACTCCGGCGCCTTTTACGGTTTTACTTAAAAACTTTCTTCTGTTTTCCTTCATAATAAATGGGTTTACGAAATTATTTAATCATAGGTAGCCTCAAATATAAGGATAAATTGTTTATTTCAGAATCGGTGAATGGAGGACGGGGAGGTACTGTTCACTGGTAACTGATCACCGTTGCAGGACTTTCTTCCAAAGTGATCATGGCATTAATGATTCGGGCTTCTGTATAATCCCAAAGATCTTCTTCCCGAATGGGCACAGCACGAATTTTACCCTGCCGGAGTAAATATTGTCGTTGTACACCATCCAGCAAGCAATGCTGTGGGGTCACCCAGCCTGCTTCCGGGTGGAATAAGACCACATTGGCATAGGAGGTGTCGGTAACAAAGCCGTTTTTCACAATAAGTACGTCATCAGCGTCACCTCTTGTTTCAAATAATCGCTGCAAGGCTTTTCGGTCTTCGTATTTGAAGGAGTAATCGAGATCATCTGCATGGACAATTTTAAGTTGCTTAACAGGTCGAAGAACATATGGCGTATAGCTTACATTTTCAATGGTTTTGCCATAAACCACCCTGCACTTATATACGATGTTGATGGGTAAATTATCGGGCAATGCAATCATTTTTCGCAGGCATGGGGGAGTGGCCTTTGGAAAAAACTTGTTATAGGTGCGATCCAACCTTTCCTGATGAAGTTCCAGGAGCCCGGGTTTACCTTGACTAACCTTTATCGATTCAATAAACAGGCACATATACTTTGTCGATCATTTCCTGATATTCTTTTTTTGCATCACTGGTGGAGGTTATACCACCTCCACTTTTAAAAATCAGCCCATTTTCAACCGACTTTTCAATAAAGCGAATCATCACGGCGCTGTCCAGATTTTCACCGTCATAGAGCCCCATCACGCCAGTGTAATACCCCCTGTGATATGTTTCGCATGTGCTGATAATTCGCAAGGTCTCTTTTTTTGGCGCTCCTGATATGGATCCCGCCGGGAGCAGGCTAAAAAGCATATCTCCCAGATTGTTTTTGTAGCCTTCCGGTAGCAGGCCACTTATGAGTGAGCTGGTTTGCAGTAAAGTTCTTTCATGTGTGACAACCTGTTCTACATACCTGAATTTTTCTACCTCGACACCCCTGGCTATTAAACTCAGGTCATTACGCATCAGGTCAACGATGGTATGGTGTTCAGCGGTTTCCTTTTCATCATCGAGTAATTGCTGTTCTGCATTTTTCACAGCCAGGTCAATGGTGCCTTTCATGGGGGATGTGGATATTTTGTGACCGGCAATGCGGACAAAAGATTCAGGGGAAAATACGACAAATTGATTTTGAAAACAGAGCTTGTATGGTGCCTGGCTGTGTAGGAAAATATCCATAAAGCTCAGGTTGGTTTCAATTGGCGTGGGAAAGGTGAGGTTGGTCAGGTAAGAATTTCCATGGATAAGTTCGTTCTTTATGCGATCGAAGACGTGTTTATAAGCATTAAAGTGGATGGCGTGTTTTTTTAAAACGACTTTCCCGGCCTCATAATTAAGGACGGGGGAATTATTCCAGCGGGGAAAGGAAATCAAAATGTCCTTTGGCAGTTGATCCAGGGGCCAGACATGGTTTTTTTTCATTTCGAAGTCGATAACAAAGAAAAAGGGTATGCCTTTTGGAGCCAGTGCATTAATTTTGTTGATCGCTGTTTGTTTATCCATAATACATGAAGAAAATAGCCATCATCGACAACCACGATTCCTTTACAGGTATTCTGGGGCAGTATATCGAAAGAGCAGGGGCAAAAGTACTGATTGTCCCCGAAAATGAAGCAGACATTGAAGAAGTAAAAAGCTTTGATGGTGTTGTTTTTTCACCAGGCCCGGACATACCACAAACGGGTAATGTCATGGAGCAGATATTGGGGAGTGTCGGGCCAAGGTTTCCTGTACTGGGTATTTGCCTGGGCCACCAGGCCATCGGCAAATTTTTCGGAGCCCAATTAAAACACCTGGATGAAGTCAGACATGGACAAAAGCGCCAGATACAAGTGGTCGATGAAAAGGATCTTCTTTTCAGGGGTCTTCCCCGTCATTTCGATGCAGGGTTGTATCATTCCTGGGTGATTGAAAAAGAGCGTGTTCCTGACAACCTGATTGTTACGGCAATGGCAGATACCGGTAATATTATGGCAATAAAGCATCGAAAATTGCCGGTTTGGGGGGTGCAGTTTCATCCGGAATCGTATATGACAGAAGTGGGATTGGAGGTGCTTGGAAATTGGATTAACCTTGAGCCATGAGCCAAGGCCCGATGTGTTGGACCAAGAACCA
>JAOUKJ010000523.1 GCA_029882675.1 Cyclobacteriaceae bacterium | reverse complement strand
GTGGTAGGATCATAATTGGGGTCGTTGACATGGTCGGGGCGGGGGCCTTGTTTGGGCACCAATCCCGAAGGGCCGGATTTAAATTTACGGTCTTCAATGATGGCAAAGTCCACACCACCTACTACCATAGAGGTATAATATACACCAATGCCTTGCTCAATGGGCGTAGGATCGAAGGGATCGGGTAGGTTGCTGGTTTGGGCACGCTCCACTTCTTTCACGTATTCGGCTGGCATCACATAGCCACCGTCATGACCGGCGGGTACATTTGATTTTACTCCACCTGCCCCCCAGAGGTTGCCCTGGCCCACATCGTGGTCATCGGGAATGGAGATGGTTGGCCGATCCCTGATGACATCACCAAACTGCCGCCCAAAGAGGAGCCAGGCAGCCAAATGGTATTTGTGGTCATATGACTGGTCGCCGGAGAAAAACAACAGATCGGGATCCTGAGCCTTGATGTTTGCAATCAGATCGGGGCGCAGGGTGCGGTCACGATTGGAGTTGCCGGTGAAGGCCGCTACCACGATCTCGTCCTTTTCCACCGGGTCTTTGCGTATTTTACCGTAGAAATAGGCCGCTGTGCCATGGGCCACCCGGTATTCATAATCGCGGGTCATGTCCCAGTTTTCAATGCGGAATACGGCCGTCCAGCTCCTTGCCTCATCAACGCCTGAGTGATAATGGTTTTCATTGACTTTTTCCCGGGCTATTTCAGTCCATTGATCGCCTTTTTTTATCTCCAGTCGTACGTCCCGGTCATCATCCTCATCGAGGGGATACAGTTGTGCTGTCATTTTCAGGATGTCGTTGTGTGTGGTGTACATCGCAAAACAGATCTGTTGGTCTTTAGTCACCGCGGGTATTTCAGGTCCTTTGGGCTGTGCAAAAAGGACGGTTGAAGCAAATAGGAAAACGAGCATTAGATACTTTGACATGTCTTTGGTATTCATTGATTGTTGGGCTAAATTAACAAAATAAAAAAAAGCCCGATCGAAATATTCAATAATAAAATGAACACAATGAAATATGTCAGACTTTATTTACCATTTGTCGTCGTATTTATGGCTGTTATGCCGGGTTACAGCGCCCCGGAAATCATCCGCTTTGTTCAGTATCCCGGAGAGGTGCCGCGGTATGATAAATTTGAAGTGAAAATGGAAGTCAGGGCTGAATATGAAAACCCGTATTTCCAATGAGCTGGAATTAAAATTTTCTATCTTTACCCTTCAACATTCCAAATCTCAATAGCTATGGCCCTGATCTCTTTAAAAGTAAACGGAAAAGAACACCAGCTTGATCTGGATCCGCAAATGCCCCTCTTGTGGGCCATCCGCGATTATATCGGGCTGACAGGTACGAAATATGGCTGTGGTATCGGCCAGTGTGGTTCGTGTATTGTGCATATGGATGGCAGAACGGCAAGGTCATGCCTTATCACAGTGGCCACTGCGGCAAAAGCCGAGATACTCACTATCGAGGGATTGTCAGACCAAAACAACCATGCCGTACAACTGGCATGGGTTGAAGAGCAGGTGCCTCAGTGCGGCTACTGTCATTCAGGACAGGTGATGGCAGCGGCTGCACTACTTGACACTCATCCAAATCCGACGGAGGAGGAAATCAATACATCACTTGGAGGTGTGTTATGCCGATGCGGTACTTATCCGCGTATAAAAAAGGCAATAAAGCGGGCCATCGAAATCAAAAACCAAACCAAATAGTGATCAGCCATGAAAACCATTGATAAAATTCGTCGGCGTACTTTTCTGAAACTTACCGGGGTAACGGGCGCTTTTCTTGTTGTTGGCTGTGTGCCTTCTTCCAGTAAAGATACTGCAGTGGCGAATCTGCTTACCGAAGAAGGCGATATTAAAGGACTAAACCAGTTTGTGATTATCGACACCAGCGGAAAAATCGTGTTGTTCAACCACCGGCCGGAGATGGGGCAGGGTACCTACCAGGCTGTTCCCATGATTTTAGCCGAGGAGTTGGAAGTGGATCTCAACGAAGTGGAGATCAGGCACTCTCCGGCCGACAAGGAATTGTATGGCAACCAGATGGTGGTAGGCAGCCAGAGTATCCGGCGCGAATATGAGGTTTTGCGGAAGGTAGCAGCAGGTACACGGGAAATACTCATTTTAGCCGCGGCCAAAATCTGGGAAGAAAAGCCCGAAGATTGTTATGCCGCGAATGGAAAAGTAATAAATAGATTAGGTGACAAGTCGCTACACTATGGCGATCTTGTGACCACGGCCATGGGCATCAAAGTGCCGGAAAGCCCGAAAATGAAAGCCCCCGGTGATTTTAAAGTAATAGGCCAACCGCTGGCTCGGCGGGATATTCCCGACAAAGTAAGCGGGAAAACGATATTCGGATTGGACGTGAACGTACCGGGGATGTTGTATGCCTCTGTAGAAAGAGCAAAGGTATTTCTGGGCAAGCTGGTTAGTTATGATGACAGGGCCACGTTGAAGGTGCCCGGGGTAAAGCAGGTGTTGAAGACAAAACGTGTGGTTTGGGGCCATGAACGTGAAGGGGTGGCTGTGCTGGCCGATTCTTACTGGGCAGCAGAGCAGGGGAGAAAGGCCCTGAAAGTGGAATGGGATAATGGTGATGCTGAAAGGCATTCAACGGAAAAGATTTTTGAAAAATACCGGCAAGATGCCAGACTGCCTGGAAATACACTGCACGAGGATGGTGATGTGGACAAAGCCCTGGCCAATGCAACAGGTGTGTTGGAGGCCTCCTATGAAACTCCGTACCAAAGTCATTCACCCATGGAGCCCATGAACGCCATTGTGAGTGTAACTGAAGATAAGGTGGAGTTTTGGGGCTCCACACAAAACCCCAATGGTGTACGCTCTTACCTGGCCAATCAAATGGGCATGGACGAAGCACAGGTAACTGTCAACTATACGTTTATGGGCGGGGCCTTTGGCCGGAGATCCATGACTGATGTGGCGGAAGAGGCCGCAGACCTTTCCAGGCAGGCCAAAGTGCCGGTAAAGGTGGTCTGGACAAGACAGGACGACCTGACCCAGGGGCCATTCAGGGCCTGCTCATTAAATGCCTTTAAAGGATCCCTTGACAAAGAAGGCAGGATCCTGGCCCTTGAACATAAAGTCATTTGCCAGGAGATAAGTAACCAGACCGGAGACAGGATGGAAGCAGGTGGGCAGTTGAGAGGTGGTATCAATATGGATTATGCCATTCCCAATTTTAGAATAAACGGCGTGCTGCAAAAGCACGAT
>JAOUKJ010000635.1 GCA_029882675.1 Cyclobacteriaceae bacterium | reverse complement strand
GCGACCAGCCCCTTACCCGCGACAGGGCCAAAGGGGCCATCAACAGAAGGGTGGAGTTGAGGATTATGAGTAAGTAGAAAGATGTTAGACAATAGATGTTTGGGGGTGAAAGAAGGGGATAGTGAGGGTGAAAGTGGAAAGTTTAAAAACAGTCTTTAACGGCCAACAAAAAGCTTTCAACCCTAGTTAGATGAAAGGGTTCAATTTTTGATTCCTTTAATAAATGTCACTAAATCATTCAGGTATTCTTTGTTCATTGTATTTGATGTAACATCAATAATCCCATGACCTCCTTTTGGATAAGTTTTGGTTTTAAAATGATGTAAACCGTGGCTCATTCCAATAAGACCGATGTGTGAATGCATTAAATTTTCGTGGTCTTTTATAAACTCAATAGCGCTTGAAGCATCCGTTGCTAATTCTTCTATATTCGCCCCTATCCATTCTCCTTCCGATTTTTCACATCCTCTTTTATCCGGGATTAAAACAGCAATGCCATTTTCCTGCAAATGCTTTGCTACAGACAAATACCAACCATTATTTCGGAAACTTGGTCCCGAACCCTGGATTATTACAGCCACCGGCCATGCTCCTGTACCTTCAGGTAACATTAACATCCCTGCCAGCTTTATGTTTTCACTATCATTAGTGAAATATACCTCGAAATAATTTAATTCAGATAAGTCCGGTGCATCAAAACCCGTATGACCTTTATCTTTAAAAATCAAGGGTATTAATAATATGACAATAATTATTAAAAAGATTAGCACCGCACATAATATGATGGAAATTATTTGAAAAAGGTAAGGAGATGTATCCAGTATGTTTGACAATTTATATTCATCTGAACCTGCACCGTCAATGAGTACATTTAACCTGAATACGCTATTCCAAAATACCTACAGCAACAAAATTATCATTTCCTGTTTTTCTTTCCACACCAAATAAAAAATTGTGGCAAGCACAAAAGTAACAATTGGGCCCATCGCAGTAATGATTACTTCCTGATACTTTTGCAAGTTTGAAGTGTCCCCAAATATAAGATAACTTGAACCTTGGCGGCAAAAAAACACTTTTATGGGTTGTCTCCGCATAAAGCTTTTATTGTTCCTTCTAATATTTTATACCTATATTTAGGTGTCCAGACAATGTGATACTTACAGTACCAGATTGAATGTGATAATTTATGGAAACAGCTCATCGTTTTTCTTTTAGTTGAGGGGACAACTTTAAAGATAACTGTTTGATCCGTTTTCAGGCTTAGCCTCACGGAGCGATTATTAAGCACGCTCAGAGAGCGTGGATTTCTACGTTGTTATCAAATACTTGCGATGTCTTTTCTTGTTTGTCAAAAATTCCCAATAAATCCCATACTCAATGGAAAAATACTTAATATGGTTTACAGTGCTGTTATTCACTTCATTGGTTAGGTTTAAGATCGTCCATTCGTATTTTCTAATGCCGTAATGATGTTTTACCCTCATGAAATTATAAGTAGAAGAAACATATAATCCCAGTCTTGAATCCCGGAGATTAAAAAAGGTTGCCAAATGAAGGGAAGGATACACACTAAAAAAGGGATTAAACTTTAACATATAAATATCAAGACCTGATTTATTTGAGGCGGGGTCTTTATAGTGTACTCCAACAGTATCTCTTTTTGGAGCAAGGTAAAAACCAATTGGTAAGGAACCTCTCAATTCAAGTCTTCTAACTTTTTTAAAAACAGACAGTCCGGACATCAATCCAAAGAGTAGTGGATCCCGATCCTTGTTATTAACGGGCAGAATGATTGTATAGTCGTATCCTGTATATTTGTTTGCAATATTCTCACGGGAATATCCATTGGGGAAGGTAGTAAGCAAGTATTGTACGTCCACCGATAACGCATTGTCGATCTCAAGGCTGGTCGTCAGCCGGAAGGGAAATATTCTGTTATTGTCAACATACCAAATACTATCAATCAGTGATGTTGTAACGCTTCTTTCACCTATAAGGCTGCCGGGCATTGTAAAGCTGACCTGAACGTACCTTTTTTGGGCATGGCCTAAGAATAATGTAAACATCAACAAACTGACAATAGTTAAACGCATTCTTCACCTCCAATAAATGATGTCTGTAGTATCTGATAATGTCCTGCCGTCCAATAGATCCATTGTAACAACAAAACGGTTGGTAGTACTTTCCGGGAGAGAAACCAGGTACAAATGTATATTGTTGCCCGAAGAGGTAAACTCTGCATTATTGAGTTCTTCAATCATTTCAGTAGCTGGTAGTGGTAAATAATATCTGTATTTATCTTCTACACTCATTGACACATTGTTTGCATGACCTCCTGGAAATTCCGCGTTAAAAATATCGGTAAGATCTGAACCTGCCCGATGATTATTATCAAAAAAATCGATTGTATTAATCCTGAATCCAATGATCGTATCATAAAGGATAAAGGAATTATTCCCATGTGCCACCGAGGAGGGAAAAATTCCAGTATTGTGCCTGGTGTAGGACAACAAAACGCCCTCTATCGCGAGGGAAACGGTCATCATATAAGCTTCCTTTGATATAGTATCCGTGTTGTATG
>JAOUKJ010000522.1 GCA_029882675.1 Cyclobacteriaceae bacterium | reverse complement strand
GGTATCACGGTACTGCGAAAGGGGGGAGAACCGGAAGGATTTTGTGGGTGTTTAACCACAGAGTACGCCCCCGACGCCTCGGGGGAAGGCACAGAGTCACTTCATCAGTAAATTTTTCCCCCTCCAAAAACTTTTTAATACTACAATTAGGAAAGTAATAAAACTAATACTACATTTGAGAATAATATGAGCCAAGACACAAGACACAAGACACAAGACACAAGACACAAGATCCAAGACAGAAGAGTCAAGATGTAAGACAAATGGAGGAGTGAAGATTTTGATTTTAGTAGAATAACTCATGAAAGAACAAATGAAACTGGGGGAGTTTGAAGAGGTGGTCATGCTGACAGTGGCCATATTATTTAACGAGGCATACGGGGTGGTGATCCGACAGGAAATAGAAGACCGACTGGAGAGAAAGGTAAGTGTGGGCGCCATGCAGACGGCCCTGCGTCGGCTGGAAGATAAGGGATATTTGAAATCCAGGCACGGAGAAGCAACGGAAGAAAGGGGAGGCAAACGAAAAAAATACTTTACAGTCACGCCACATGGTAGAAACGTGCTGGCTTATACGAAAGAAAGCCGGCAAAAATTGTGGGACGCTATACCCGGACTGGCTTTTGAGTTTGAATAGAAGTCCCTCAATAGGGGCTATCATCCCTAACAAATAAATTTGGAGCACGGAAAAAGGCTGATTAGAAAGATTATAGATGAAAGATGTTAGACAATAGATGGGTGGGGGTGAAAGAATGGGATTGTGAGGGTGAAAGTTGGAGTTTTAAAAGCGGCAACCAACCCCGATTTCCGAAGCGAAACGCTTGTCAAAAAATGCTCATTTACACTAGTAAACTGCGCTTTTTATGCTTGCACAAGCCTTGACAGAGAACACTCTGAGCCAGACACTGAGTTTATATACAGAGACTTAATAAGCACCCGATGAAAAAACACAAACACCCATTTTACGTTCGTATGGCGCTGGTCTTTCTACGGTGGTTTTGTCACCGGGAGTTTCTGGAAGATATTGAGGGCGATCTGCTGGAAGAGTACCGGGTGGATTGTAAAGAAAGAGGAAAGAGAAAAGCCGGGATTAAATTATTGCTAAAAATTATTTCACTGTTCCGGCCGGGTATTATCCGGGCGCCGGGGCGGTATTATTTTATCCAAAGTCCGATGTACAAAAATTATCTCATCATCATCTGGCGCACCTTTCGCAAGGAGAAAGGTTTTGCCGGCATCAATTTACTGGGCCTGTTACTGGGCATCGTCACCAGCCTCACCATCTTCCTGTGGGTACAGGACGAAATGAAGTACAATACCCATACCAAAGACAACGACCGCCTGTACAAGGTAATGACCCGTCTGAACTCTTTTAACAAGCAGATTTGGAACACTCCCTATCCTTTACGGGGTGTTTTGTTGGAACAATACCCTTTTGTGGAGCAGGCCTTTTCTGTTTCGTGGGCAAGACCTTTGACTGTTACCCGCGAAAATGAAAGGTTAAATTGGTCAACCTCTTTTATCAACCCGGTGGCTTTTGAAATATTAAACATTTCCTTTGTTCAAGGGTCTGAAAAAACACTGGCCGAAAAAGCCGGTACGATAGTCATCTCCGATAAAAGCGCTTTGCAATATTTTGGAGGGGATTGGCGCAATGACGAAGTGATAGGAAAAAGTATCGAAAGTGAATATGGCGTTTTTGAAATAGCAGGAGTATATGAAAACATAACAAGGTATTCTACGGTACAATTTGATGCTGCTGTTTCATTTGAAGCAAACGCCGAAAGATTTCCCGGCATGCAGCGTTGGGGTGATTTTGATAAACAATTGTTCATTACTGTAAAAGAAAACACCCCCATTGAACAGGCGGAGGAACAGGTGATCAATGCCATCCGGAAATACCGTACGGACTACGAAACAGACGCCGATGTGCTAATGCAGCCTTTTAATGAATTGTACCTTTACGACCAATACCACGAAGGCGTGGTTTCAGGAGGCCGTATCGACAATGTGCGGATCATGAGTATTGCGGCGGTACTGGTTCTGCTCATTTCCTGTTTCAATTTTATGAACCTCTCCATTGCCCGTTATGGAAAACGCTCCAGGGAAACAGGGGTCAGAAAAGTCCTGGGGGCACTGAGATTCAATATTCGCGCAAGGTTTTTACTGGAATCTGTGCTGTTGACAGCAATGGCCGGCAGCCTGGCCATCGCAGTGGTACACCTGGGCCTTCCAAAACTGAACATATTCTTTGAAAAGCAAATACAACTCCCCTGGCAAGACGGGCAGGCCTGGTTTTATTACATTTCATTCATTTTTATCCTTGCTGTATTTGCAGGCCTTTATCCTTCCATGGTCATGGCCGCTGTCGATCCGGTCAGGTCTTTAAAGGGCGTTATCGGTACCGGAAAATTTAAATCCCTTTTTAAGAAAGCCTTGCTTGTGGTGCAGTTTTCCATTAGCGCTATCATGATTATTGCGTCGCTCACCGTTTACCATCAGGTGGATTTCATTATGAACAAAAACCTGGGTGTTGATCGATTCAACCTGGTGAAACTTAACCTAGGTAGAGACTTTAGTGAGGCTGATTTTAGCAAAAATATGCTTTTAAAAGACGACCTGAAAAACATTTCCGGTATCACAATAGCAAGCCTGTCCAGCGCTCCTATGGGTGAGCTTAACGCCACTTCCGATCCCTACTGGCCGGGAAAGCCGGAAGAAATGCAGCAGGTCTTTAACATCATCAATGCCGATGAAGATTTTATGTCCGCCACCAAGGTTGAGTTAATAAAAGGCGATGACCTCAGTGCTGTCGCTTTCAACGATTCCACCACCAGCTACGTGGTCAACGAGACGGCCGTAAAAATAATGGGGGTGGATAATCCCATCGGACTACCAATTACTTTTTGGGGCAGTACAGGCAAGATCATCGGCATCGTAAAGGACTTTAATTTTGGCAGTCTGCACCAGGAAATAGGCCCGATGATCATAAGGTACAACGGTAAGAAATCGGGCTTTATGCTGGTACGCGTGGCAGATGGCAGGATCGTAGAGGCCATGGAAGCGATGGAGGCCAGCTTTAAAAAGCACCTGCCCGACCGGAATTTCGACTATGAGTTTATGGACGAGGTCTATACGCGTCAGTACAAAAGCGAACTGATGGTGCGCGACCTGGCTTTTTATTTCACCATCATCACCATCATCATTTCCTGCATGGGTTTGCTCGGTCTGGTGGCTTATACCGCAGAGCAGCGCATTAAAGAAACCAGTAT
>JAOUKJ010000520.1 GCA_029882675.1 Cyclobacteriaceae bacterium | reverse complement strand
TGATAAATGTTCTTCTGTTTGTATTCATATTGAGTATTCTTTTTTCCATTGTTGAGTGCTGTTGTTTTCCATGGCCTGATTGCCCAGGGCCACTGCGATGGCCGCATCGCGACCTGTGTCGATATTGCTGGCAGGTTTTTTCCCCTCTCGGACACACCGGGCAAAATCCTGTAGGGCATAGGTCGTGGCAGAATAACCGCGTTTTAGTTCTACGGGAATGCGGAGGGGGTCTCCGGATTCCAGTTTCATGGTAGCGCCTGCTACACCATCTACAAAGCCGGGTGTACTTGCCTGGGAGCCGGGCTCTTTGTAGAAAAATGCTTTGTCGCGGAAGATCTCTACCAGACCATCACTTCCGATGATTTTGATGACATACGCCTGGTGTGAATTTGACAAATGACAGGAGATCATCCCCGTGATATTGTCGGTATATTCCGCTACCAGATTGATGTTGTCAAAGACTTCCCGGCCATCCTTCCAGTAGTTGATACTTCCTATACCCGTTATTTTTTCCAGATGGGAGCCCGTCATCCAGTTAATAATATCCACCTGATGCGAACTGAGCTCAGCCAATGGTCCACCGGAAAATTCCCGGTACATCCGCCAGTTGATCTGCTTTTCCAAATCAGGCGATGGCAGGGCTCTGCGCCAGCTGCTGTTCATATTATAGTGACAAATAAAGTGTTTGAAGTCACCAATGTATCCGTCATCGATAATTTCTTTTACGGCATGATAAAGCGGATAGCTTCTGTATTGATGACCCACCTGAAAAATGCGGTCTGATGCCTTTACCTTACGAACGGTTTCCAGGGTTTGCTCTACATCGTAAGCCATTGTTTTTTCGCAGTAGATATGTTTGCCGGCTTCCAGGGCATCACTCACCATTTGGGTGTGCAGGTAAAGGGGGGTGGAAATGATTACGGCTTCAACTTTTTTATCATCGAGTAGTCTGCGGTAGTCATCATAGGCCTTTGCTTTTTTGTCTGCCAGTTTCATCGCTTCTTCCAGCCTGAAGTCGAGCACATCACATCCGGCTATAAAAGATATTTCGTCCAATCCACTGATTACATCTGCCAGTCCGGTTCCCCGACTTCCCGTGCCTATGATTCCTACATTTAAGGGCTTAGCATCATATTTTTCTAAAGCCACTGCGGATCCGGCAACACCAGTGGCCGTAAGCAGGATTCCTGCATGTTGTAAAAAATCCCTGCGGTTTAAATTTTTCATCTTGGTGGAAATATAAGTTGTTTGATGTTAAAGATAGGCATTCGGTCATAAAAAAAAACAGAATTTGGCATATGAAAAGGCTTTTGATCAGGGCAATGGCATAAACCGGGCTTAAATAATGTTTCTCCATCAGAAGTTATATCTTTTCTTCTATATTGATCAAAGAAATGAATGCTGAATCCTTGGAAATGCCTGGTAAAAATTTTAAATATATTTGCCCTGGACTATTAATCTGGCCGTGTAATTATCCTGAATATTCAATGATATCGCATCAAAAATTGTTCAATGACTATACAATTTTAGTGGCTAACTTCCTGTTTTCGAATGATTCATATACCTATAACTAGGTATTTTTCACTGGTTTCCTTTTTGACGCATAGGTTCATATATTCATAATAACTAGCTTGTGTCGTCGTTGAACTTGCAGAGATGAAAAACCCAACAGAGCCCAACATTCCTTTGCCTTCCGAAACCATTTTTCAGGAGGTCATCGAGATATTTCCAGATGCGGTCATGATTGTTGACAGTGGTGGACGTATTGTCGATACCAATACACAATTTGATAATATGTTTGGGTATGCGAAAAAGGAGTTACTTAACCGTTCGATGGATATTTTAATTCCGGAGAATGCGCGGAATAAGCATAAGGCGTATACAAAGCAATTTTTTAAAAATCCACAAAGGCGACCTATGGGTTCAAATATGCCGTTGGCTGGCCGTTGTAAAAATGGGGAGGAGATATCCATTGAGATCAGTCTCAGTCCGGTAAAAACAGAAAACAACGCACTTATTATCGCGACAGTACGTGACATTTCAGAAAAAGTATATTTAAAGGAGCTGGAATTAAAAAACAAGGAGCTGGAGCAGTATGCACATGTGATTTCTCATGATTTACAGGCACCGGTCAATTCAATAATAGGCTTAATCGCTATGATTGATTTTCAATTAAAGAAAGGGGATTATGGCATTGAAGAGTACCTCAGGCAATTGAATGCACTTGCATTACGCATGAAAACCAACACCCGGGGGTTACTGGAATATTCTAAGTTTGGTGCCGATGTGGAAAGGGAAGTGTTGGATTGCAACCAGGTGATTCGGGACGTATTGGAGGATTTGAAAGCTGCGATCGAAGAGAAGGGCGCTTTGATCGAAATTTCAGAGTTGCCCAAAATTTCGGGTCATACTTATCAGATCCATCTGCTTTTTCAAAACCTGATTGGCAATGCCCTTAAGTTTCATAAAAAAAATTGTATCCCCAGCGTAAAGGTCAGTGCGGTAAAAAAAAGCGGATATTGGGAGTTTTCCGTATCTGACAATGGTGTTGGTATAGAAAAAGCTAATTACTCCACCATATTCGATATTTTCAAGCGACTGAACGATCCACATGATTTTGAGGGCACAGGCATTGGCCTGGCCCATTGTAAAAAGATTGTAGATATTCATCAGGGCGAAATATGGGTAGAATCAATACCCGGTAAGGGAAGCACATTTTACTTCACCCTACCGGTCAAAAAGGATTAATTCTTTTTTCTTTTCTTCAACAGGTTCTGTAAGCTTTCCTTGGCTTTATCTTGCACTTCTTCTTTCACGGCCTCTTTTGTGGGTAGTGCTTTCGTTGAATCCTGTGCCGTTGAATCGTTTTTATTACCCAACAAACTATTGACCAGGTTGCCTGCCTCTGTGTCTTTGGTCAGGTCTTTAACCACCGTAGTGCCTTTTTCCTTCACCTCTTCTTTGGCTTTCTCAGTGACGGCCTCTTTTACCTCTTGCTTTCTTTCGGAAGACACCAGTTGCAGCTTGGGATCCAGGGCAGTACCCCCCAGGCTTATGTTCATGGGAATGGTTGAGTTTTCGTCCACCTGATCGCCCAGGCCGAGCTGACTACTTACTGAAGAAAGGCTTGAACCAAGCTTACCAGCGGGAACGTCCATCTTCATATTATAATCAATGCCTCCGTCCATGCTTGTACTTCCCTCAACGGTACCCGGATAATCACCAAACTTAAAATTGAAAGGCTTCACGTTTATCTTACCATTTTCTATGGTCGCAGCCATTACTACATCT
>JAOUKJ010000058.1 GCA_029882675.1 Cyclobacteriaceae bacterium | reverse complement strand
TGAATATCCATGAATGCAATCATCGTCGTAGTGTGCTCCAGAATGCTTTCAAGAAATCGATTCGTTTGCTTTAATTCGTTTACCCCAGCCATATCATCAATTGGACAGTCATCTTCAATTTTTCTTTTTGTACTCAGAGAATAATCTTCACTGACCGTATTAGGTGGAATTTTTTTCATAACTTTCTCTTAACGAATGGCTTCTAATCTATAACAAAACTTGTAGAGCATAATGACAATTTAATACATTTATTTGTTCTTTCAAATGGTGTATTTCTGAAAACATGACTGTTTTTTTTACGCTAAACAAGTACGACAAGAAATTTTTTTTTATCCATTCACCTTCCTGTAAACATTAAAAACAATCCGGTTTATGTTTCGTGTAATGAAATGAATGGAAATAGCAAGACTATTTGAAACTATTTGCCTTTACTTTGGTTAAGTAAATAAACGTGTTTACTATGACAGCTTTAGATTCAAAAAACATTATCCTTCATTCATTGGGGAAGATGGATAAATCACAGACCGTAAAGGTAGTGAGGTACATCAAAAGGATGCTCGATAAAGACCAGGCAAGTTCATATCAGGAGCGTCGTGCCAAAGCGATGAATGAAATCAGGGAAGCGCTTTCCCGGCTATAAGAGTAGTTACGTGCATTCTTACGCTTACATGCTTATTTTATATGCCATTTCTTTTTCCTAAAAAAAAGAATGGCCTTTTTTTTGATTAAGTTCACAAACTTCTCCTTCTCCTTCTCATTTCATCTATCTTTGAACATATTTTCAGCAACACCGATTTTCTTCCATGCGGATCGTTATCGTACACATGCATTTCAATACCCCGCTTTCCGGGGGCCCTTTACGGTCATATTACCTGGCACAGGGTTTTTTAAAAGAAGGAGCAGAATGTGAGGTAATTACAACGCATAATATTTCCCAATACGAAAAAAAGGAAATTGATGGTATAAAGGTACATTTTCTTCCTGTCTCATACAGTAATTATTTT
Source organism: Cyclobacteriaceae bacterium (assembly GCA_029882675.1). Lineage (GTDB taxonomy): Bacteria > Bacteroidota > Bacteroidia > Cytophagales > Cyclobacteriaceae > JAOUKJ01. The sequence goes on along the minus strand of JAOUKJ010000058.1, from coordinate 11,935 downwards.
GGCTTTTACAAACGTATCAGGGCCTTCCTTCAGTTTAATCAACAAGCCACTCGATTTATTAAGAAACTTCAAAAACCAGATCTTTTATATTGTATTTCCACCCCGCTTACTACCGGGATCATTGGGATGCGAATGAAAGCCACCATTAATTGTCCGTTTATTTTTGAAGTAGGCGACCTATGGCCGGAAGCCCCTGTTCAAATGGGGGTAATAAAAAACACGTTGATTAAAAAACAATTGTATCACCTGGAATCCGGTATTTACCGGGAGGCCAAAGGCATTGTGGCTCTTTCCCCTCCCATAAAAAAGTATATTGCCCGACAGGTTCCTGAAAAAAAAATATGTGTAGTAACCAACATGTCTGACCTGGAATTTTTTCATCCGGCTCAGCAGGATACTCAAAAAGATAAGGAAACGCAGACTAAATATGTTATCTCATCAATCGGAGCTGTAGGAAAAGCCAACCAGCTGGAATTTCTTGTAGAAGCAGCGCGCTTTTTCAACACAAAGGATAATCGCATACACTTCAATGTGATGGGTGATGGGTCTGAGCGAGCCCGATTGATGAAGTTAGCTGAAGGTCTGGAAAATATTTCCTTTCTTCCTTTTGGTAACAAAGAGCAGGTCAGGCAGACCTTATCTGAGTCGAATGCTATTTATATCTCTTACAAAAGTATACCCGTACTTGAAACAGGCAGCCCTAACAAATTATTCGATGGCCTGGCTGCCGGTAAATTAATCATCACCAATTTTGGCGGCTGGATTGCAGAAACCATCGAAGCCCACAGTTGTGGTTTTCGTACGGATCCTGAAAATCCGGAAGATTTTTGGCAAAAGCTACAACCCTTCATGTCACCCGGGCAACAGGCTCTGGTTGAAAAAAATGCACTTCAGCTTGCGGCAGAATATGCACTTGAAAGGCAACAAAAAAAACTCATGAAGTTTCTTTTTAAGGAAACCCTATAGCTTTTGGCGTATTGACACGACACTAGAATTCAGAGCGTGTCAAATCACTTGCTTTATCAAACAATTTTACCGCGTGTTGAAGTATTTCATTTGTTTCATTATAAATGGGATAAAATCCTTCGTTACCCCATAACCGGCGGGCAATTTGTGCTTTGATGTGTAACTCAAAGATCGCACTGTTTTTTCGCATATCTGATGGATCAGGAGTAACTCCGTTCGACTTACCCAGTTCCGCCAAATCCTCAAACATTTTATCAGTAACTTTAAAGTCCTTTTTGAAGTTTTCAATGCTCATTTTCCGAAGGACATCCTCATGATCTGTGGCATATTTGAAGGAGTACTCCTGAATGGTATTACTGTTGTACAAACGATTGAGGAAACGGGAATTCTGTGTGGTATCCAACGGCACAAAATAGTCGGGCATAATGCCACCACCTCCATATACTGTCCGTCCTTTTACCGTCTTATATTTAAGGGAGTCATCAAACTGGATACTATCCGGGGTAAAAAATTCGCCATGTTCATAGCGAGCCATCAGATCATACTCATAACCTTCATTTTCCACATAAGGCTTTTGAATTGACCTTCCGCTGGGCGTGTAGTAGCGGGAAATAGTCAGCCGAAGTTCGGAACCATCAGTCAGGTCTATGGGCATTTGCACCAGGCCTTTGCCGAACGTTCTCCTTCCCACGATCAGTGCACGGTCATTGTCCTGCAATGCCCCGGAGACAATCTCGGATGCTGACGCCGAACCTTCATTGACCAGAACGATGAGATCGCCTTTTTCAAAATCACCTTTTCGTTCTGCATTTGCTTCGGAATTGTATCTCGACACCTTGCCCTTGGTGAAAACGATCTTTCTTTCATCCGGCAAAAACTCATCCGCGATCTCAATGGCCCGGCTCATGTACCCACCGGGGTTGCCCTGAAGATCCAGGATAAGGCGTTTCATGCCCTCCTTTTTTAACTTTTTCATCGCTTCGGCAAATTCCATATAGGTAGTGGCAGAAAAACGACTAACTTTAATGTATCCGGTTTTGTCATCGATCATGTAATTGGCATCGACGGAAAACTGTGGTATTTTGTCTCTAATTATCGTGAATTCCAGCAAATCCTTTTGCCCCTTTCGATGAATTGACACATTGACCTTAGTGCCTTTTTCACCTTTCAAGTGTGTTTGTACATCCCGGTTGGTAAACCCTACACCTGCCACAATCTTACCATCCACCTTTATTATTTTATCTCCCGATAAAATACCCACTGCTTCAGAAGGACCACCCCCCAGTGGAGCCACCACCACGATGGTGTCTTTGAAAATATTGAATTCTATACCTATACCCTCGAAATTTCCCTGAAGGTCTTCATTGGCCAATATTTTATCTTCAGCTGGGATATAACCTGAGTGGGGATCCAGATTTTTCAACATATATACAATAGCGTCCTCTACCAGTTCTTCAGTATCCACCTCATCAACATAGCTACGGTCGATATGCGTGAGCACTTCTCTGAATTTTTGCAATCCTTCCTGTAGCCCGTTTTCCTCGGAAGAGGGGCTTGAAAAGGAAGTGCCTATCAAAATGCCTGCTGCCAGCCCGATGGACAATATCAATGGTAACCGAATTTGTCCCTTTGTGTTTTTGTATTCACTCACAATTTCCTGTTTATAAATTCCTGATCGTATTAATTTCTATTATAACGCATAAAATCGTTATTAGGTTGAATAAATACTGCCTTTACATACCGACACCATTTATACATTTTGCCCGCCTTTCGCTTTAATGGCTGATCAACACGGCAAATATACAAAATTATGGATTGGGAATAAGAGTGTATGGGTATAAGAGTATTGTGTATAATTGTATCAACCCTCCCGACAAAGAGTTCGCGGGTTAATGTATATAATGACATCTATAATTATAATTAATAAAATTACATATTTTTAAAACGTTAAATATTTAATAAAACTTCAAAACCATGGACAAAAGCAGAAGAGAAGCACTTAAACAAGGCGTTACCCTGGCAACAGGACTGGGGCTGGCCGGAAGTTATGGAAACCGGTTGTTTGCCATTGGCAAAAAAACTGCGCCCTCGGATAGGGTAAACCTGGCCCTGATCGGTTGTCGCAACCGGGGCTATCATGTGCTGGAAAACCACCTGAAGTTGGCTGATACTAAATGTGTGGCCCTTTGTGACGTGGATAGTGAAGTGCTGGAAAAACGTTCGGCAGAGATAAAGGAAAAATACGGGCAGAAGCCAAAAGTGTATACCGACTATCGAAAAATGCTGGAAAACAAAGACATCGATGCGGTCATTATAGGCACCCCGGATCATTGGCACTGCTTGCAACTTGTCCATGCCTGTGAAGCTGGGAAAGACGTGTATGTGGAAAAACCCATGGCCAATTCCATTGAAGAATGTAACGTAATGGTTAATGCCACACGTAAATACAAACGGGTAGTACAGGTAGGCCAGCAGCAACGAAGTAGCCGTCACTGGCAGGAAATTATGAAGACCATCCAATCGACAAAACTTGGAAAGCTGAGAAAGGTGGAAATGTGGGCGAATTTCAACTACGGTGTAGGTGGTGAAAAAGTGTCGGACAGCCCCGTACCAAAAAGTGTGGACTATAACCTTTGGCTGGGACCGGCGCCGAAAAGAAAGACCTTCAATACCGGTCGTTTTCATGGCAACTGGCGCATGTGGTGGGACTATGGCGGGGGGCTTATGACCGACTGGGGCGTGCATCTGATCGATATGGGCTTATGGGCCGGGCCGGTGTCCGGTGCTCCACAGGTAACGCTGGCCTATGGTGACAACCTGTCTTTTCCCGACCATGCCCGGGAGACCTACGACACCATGTCGGTGACCTGGCCTTTAACAGATTACATCATGACCTGGGAGCATACTGCCGGCACACAAAACGGCCCCTTTGATAAGCCTTACGGCATCCGTTTTATCTGCGACAAGGCTACCATACTCGCCGACCGCAGTGGATACAAGACAATACCGGAGTGGGATCAGCAACGTGAAACACACCAGGCCGAAGCGGAAGAAGTAAAGCGTTACTCTACGGAATATGATATGCATGCCGGCAATTTTATCGATTGCATCAAAAGCCGGGAAGATCCCATTTGCACCGTGGAAGATGGTAGGCGGGTTGCGCTTTATGCACACATGGCCAATATTGCTGTCAGAACAGGTGAGTTGAAGCTGCAATGGGATGATGCCAACAATCGGTTTGCAGGATCTGATAAAGCCAATCAGTATATAGCACCAAAATACCGTGAGCCATGGGTGTTGCCGCAGGTTTGACCCTGTTTGATCAGGGTTCAAGCGATTTATCTTGACAGCTTAGAATCAATCACCGGGATTTTTCACCCTCAAATGCCCCAATCCGTCGGGCAACGTCTCCAGAAAGGCCATGAGGTCGGCAAGCTCTTCAGGGGAGAGTAGCTGGTCGAGCCGGGGCGGCATCATGGAAGTAGTGGTCTGTTCTATCTGCGTGATTTCATCGCGGGCGATACGCACCTGATCAGTAGGACTTGTCATCATAATGATGGCTTCAGGCAATTGCTGGACTATTATGCCGGTATAATTACTCCTGTTTGTCACCACACGCGAAGTCTCATATTCCCTGGCAAAGCTTACGTTTGGATATAAAATAGCTTCAAGAATATCATGCCGCGAGCGTATTTCACCGATATTGGAAAGGTCGGGGCCAAACTTACTGCCCTCACCACCCACAGCGTGGCAGGTACTGCATATTGCCTTTCCAAAAAAGAGTTGCCTGCCTTTGGCCACATCGCCTCCATTCAATTGGGGTTCCAGCGTTTGTAAAACCAAAAGCCGATCGTTGTTGCGCTCCTCCATCATACTCAATATAGGGGTGGCCTGTTGACGGACACTTTCGGGGTATGATGACAGGAGCTTTTGCATGTCGCTGAGGTCTAAATTGGCCAGGTCCGGGGCATTTTGCAAAGCCGAAATCAGGGCATCTCCCACGGCCAATGAGCTGTCGCCCCGAAACACCTTTATCAAAGCGGGTAGCATGATTGCAGACGCCTTTTCCATTTGATTGTTGACCAACCCCAATAACTGTATTTCAGTGAGTGCAGCCTGATCCAGCAATTGTATGGCTGCCTGTTTGGCAGGCGAGGGAAAATCGCCGCCTACATAGTTTTCCAATAGCGCAAACTCTCCCTTCGTAAGCGATGGCCGGTAGTTGATACGTGTGCCAAGGGCCTTTAACCGGAAATCGTCAGTAAGCGCAGTATCACGGACAATCTGTTCCAGTTGCTGGTCTAAAGAAGTTATTCCCCGCAGCATGGTCACTTCCAGGGCCTTTGACCTGACCTGGAAATCATGATCAAGCAGCATGCTGCCCAAATGGCCCACCCATGAGGCAGGAAGCTGCTTTATCGTCGATTTTGAAATAACATCCAGGGCCAAAATCCATTGGGCAACAGGTGCTGCATCGCTTTCAAATAGGCCCTCTATAAATGTCTGCATTTCAGGTCTCTCTGAAAAAGTGATCATGAGATCTCGCACTGTCGTGAGCTGTATTTCTGATAATGGGCTTTTTTGCAGAATATCCTCCACTACTGCTATGGCCAGGCTTGCCCATTCGGGATGGTGCTTCAGCGCCCACAAGCCGGTGCTAAAAAGCAGGGTATCGGTGGAAACGAGGAAAGGGGCCAGGTGATCCTGCTGTAGGCTGTTTTCCTTCATCTGGTCGAGGGCAATGAGCGCCGATTTTCTTACCTGACGGGAGGGGTGTTGCAAAGCGTTGATTAGTGGGGCTTTATGCCCTAAGGTAATCAGGGAATAAATGATGGCATGCTCCACCATTCGGTCATCTGCATTTTCGCTGGCTGCTATCAGGGCTCCTACTGCTTTTGGATCGCTGATCTGTCCCAGCGCGGTGGCCGCCTGCCGCTTTACCTGCGGGTGGTCATTATTTATAATTTTAATAAGCCCTTCCACAGCGCTGCCGTCTTTGACCAGTCCCAGCATGCGGCTGGCCGCCGTACGCACCATCGCACTTTCATCTGATAAGGCAGCGCGCACAGTCTCCATGGCGCTTTGATCATTGATCCTACCCAGAGCAAAAACAAGACGAGTTCGCAATTGCCCGGATTGTGTATTGTCATAAGCTTCGGTGAGTGGTCTTACGGCCTGACTACCCAACCTGACCAGTTGCTCAATGGCCCGGTCGCTGACGGCCATTCGCTGGTCCTCCAGGTATTTAACCAGTTCTTCAGCTGACATATTTTCAATGTCGAGTTCTTTTCCCCAGGGATCTTTAGCGATTTTAGCACCTGACTTTCTTATGCGGTAAATACCCCCTTTATCATCGGGTTGGGCCATTCGTGATAGTGGGCAACCTGCAATAAACCAACCACCTGTGTCAACGATCAGCAAGCTGCCATCAGCATCCTGAAAGACATCGGTGGGGTGGGTCATCATACCGGTCGATTCCATAAAAGGAGAATCTTCCGTCCGGTAGGTGGCCCCATCGGGAAAGACCATGTGGCGCATCACCCGGCCAGTATTAAATTCGGCGCTGAAAAGGTTGCCTGCATAATCATCACCAAATGACTGCCCGCGAAACCGGACTAAACCGGACGGCGACACACGGGCAAATTTACTCATCACGGGCATCAGGTCACCGGTGAGTATCAGGCTGTCGGCCTGGATAACAGGATGTGGTTTGGGGTAGGCACCCCCTTCCACCCAATGCATCAGGGCATCACGTTGTCCTGCCTGGGGATCCATGTAATAGGTCATTGTACCTATCGTTTCACCTGAGGGCATAAAAGCAAGTTCAACAGCATTGTCAAAGCCGCCGCCAGCAATGGCCTCAAGACCGGTACCATCGGGGCGACACCGCCATATCCGCGCCCCTTTTCCTTTTAGTGTTTCGCCTTCTTTCGTGGTGATTTCAAAGCCCCGCCGCGCATCGGCCAGGTACATCCACCCATCCGGCCCGGGAAAGGGCCCGCTTAGTAATGCCGCGTTGTGGTAAAAGACCCAGCCTTCCAGAAGCACTTCCCTTTTGTCTGCGACACCGTCATTATCGGTATCGGTGAATTTAATCAATTGGGGCGGCACCGCCACATATAGGCTGCCATCATAAAATGTTCCACCCATTGGAAAGGTGATCTTATCAGCATAGGTGCTGGCCTTATCATAGGTGCCATCGCCATCCTCGTCTTCCAGCACCTGGATACGGAAGGAAGGATCCTTCGTCATTTCCTCCGTGGAGGTGGTGGTGCCGTCCGATTCGAAGACAAAAAGCCGGCCTTTGGGGCCAAAGGTGGCGAAATAGGGGTAGGCAGTAAGTCCGGGAGTAGTGGCTTGCTCAATGGTAAAACCTTCGGGCACGGTAAGGCCGGTAATTTCAGGTTTAGGTGCATTGCAGGAGCTTGAATAAAGCAATGTGAGAAGCAATAACAGGACACCTATATGGCCAGGATATTTATTCAATAGCTTGTTCATAGGTTTGGGTTTATTCTGAATTCTGAAGCAGCTAAAAGCGAATGTATTGATAATATTTGAATATTCATTAAAACTTTCCAATCACCCTTGATTTGTAATTTGATGCAATTTGTTTAATTGCATGAAAATAATTTCGGTTTAACTGTTCTTGTAATTTATGAAGGCTATTGTTTTTTTTATCGGTCTTGTGCTTTTGGCCTTATCATCATATTCGCAATATCACATCGCTTATCACACCAAATACTACGATCATGAGACTGGAGAGGAAAGGGCCGCTGTTGAAGGGAAAGAACGTGTCAGGCAAGACTTCTATATAATGGACGGTTATTATAAAAACATACTCGATGGTGAGGACTTATTGATGGTACTATTTGATAATGAAAAGGACATCAATACGATCATTAAACCCGGTGGGGAGACTGAAACTAAAAAGGCCCGTTCTTTTACAAAACGGGCCTTTTCCCAGGAACAACACATCCTGTCTAATATCTATTATCTCAATACTAAAACTAAATATGTATCACCTCACCATACGCGGCTGCGGCAGCTTCCATCACCGCCTCCGACATAGTGGGATGAGGGTGTACGGTCTTGATGATCTCATGACCGGTGGTCTCCAGCTTACGGGCAGCTACTACCTCAGCTATCATTTCCGTGACATTGGCACCGATCATATGTGCTCCCAGCCATTCGCCATATTTCGCATCAAAGATCACCTTAACAAATCCTTCTTTCGCGCCTGCAGCGCTGGCTTTGCCTGATGCAGAGAAGGGGAATTTGCCCACCTTTATTTCATAACCCGCTTCGATGGCTGCCTTTTCAGTATAGCCTACAGAGGCGACTTCGGGAGTACAATAGGTACAACCCGGGATATTATTATAATCCAATGGCTCCGGGTCTTGTCCGTTAATCTTTTCTACACAAATAATCCCTTCGGCCGAGGCCACATGCGCCAGGGCCTGACCCTTCACAATATCACCAATGGCATAAATACCCGGCATATTCGTCTGATAGTAATCGTCAACAATAACTTTTCCTTTGTCGGTAGCTATACCCACATCCTCCAGGCCTATACCTTCAAGGTTGGTGCTGATGCCCACGGCAGAGAGTACAACATCACAATCAATAATTTCTTCTCCTTTTTTCGTCTTCACTGTCACTTTGCATCCCTTGCCTTTGGTATCCACATGTGTCACTTCAGATGACGTCATGATATTCACTTTTTTCTTTTTGAAGGAACGGCCCAGTTGTGCTGACACTTCTTCATCTTCGAGTGGCACGATACTGGGCAGGAATTCCACAATGGTAATTTCTGCTCCCAGCGTATGGAAGAAATACGCAAATTCAACACCTATGGCTCCCGAGCCAACAATCACCATTTTTTTAGGTACATTATCCATCACCAGCGCCTCCCGGTACCCGATGATTTTTTTGCCATCTATAGGCATAGCAGGCAATTCACGGCTCCGTCCTCCTGTGGCCAGGATAATGTGCGGGGCAGCATAATCGGTTTTGTTGCCGGCCTCATCGGTCACCTCCACCTTTTTACCGGTTTTAAGTTTCCCGAAACCCTGGATATGGTCTATCTTATTTTTCTTAAACAGGAATTGAATACCCTTACTCATGCCTGAGGCTACGTCACGGCTTCTTTTTACAACACTTTTGATGTCGGCAGAGGCTCCTTTCACCTCAATGCCATAATCCTGTGCATGTTGGATATATTCAAATACATTGGCACTTTTCAGCAGGGCTTTAGTGGGAATACAGCCCCAGTTAAGGCATATACCACCCAGCTCGGCCTTCTCAATCACCCCCACTTTCATCCCTAGTTGAGAAGCCCTGATCGCCGCTACATATCCACCCGGGCCACTTCCTATTACTAAAAGATCATATTTTGTCATTACTCTTCGAATTAAATAAAAATAGCTAAACTTAAAATGTGCCCAAATTTAACGTAAAGAAACCATAAGACAAAAGACAGGGAATGATGTATTCGCCCCGCGTAATATAAGTGTGTTCTTTGCACGGTAAAACCGACATATTTTATATTTTTGGGCCTGAAAATAATGAAACTAAAAAATTTAAATACAAGGGGACATGAAATTACTTGAAGGTAAAACCGCCCTGATCACCGGGGCTTCAAAAGGTATAGGCAGGAGTATTGCCATTCGATTCGCAGAACAGGGTGCCAATGTGGCCTTTACTTATTTGTCCAGCGTGGAAAAGGGCGAGGCCCTGGAAAAAGAACTGGAAGCAAAGGGAATTAAAGCAAAAGGGTTCCGGTCTGACGCCAGTGACTTTCAGCAGGCCCAACAATTGATCGATGATGTGGTGGCAGAATTTGGCACACTGGATGTGCTAATCAACAATGCAGGCATCACCAAAGACAACCTCCTGATGCGTATGACGGAAGAGATGTGGGACAGCATCGTGGCCGTCAACCTGAAATCATGTTTTAACACCGTAAAAGCCGCCACCCGGACGATGATGAAGCAGCGTAACGGCTCCATCATCAATATGTCTTCCATCGTTGGGATAAAAGGCAATGCCGGACAAGCTAATTATTCCGCCTCCAAAGCGGGCATCATAGGATTCACCAAGTCGGTAGCGCTGGAGCTGGGATCAAGGGGGATTCGCTGTAATGCTGTCGCTCCCGGATTTATTGAAACTGAAATGACCGAAGTACTTGATGAAAAGACCGTGCAAAGCTGGCGCGATGCCATTCCATTGAAGCGTGGAGGCACACCAGAAGATGTTGCCGATGCCTGTGTGTTCCTGGCTTCCGGCATGTCCGGGTACATTACCGGGCAGGTACTCCAGGTGGATGGCGGTATACTGACGTAGTGATTTGTTGTTTTGCATTGCATGCCGAAACTTTCTTTAATCATCGAAATGAACTGAAAGCATGTTGCTTAACCGGATGATTGATGGTTGATTGGAATCGGCTAAAGCTGGTGCCAAAGCCGAAAGGGGTACTCAATTGTGGGCGGTACCCTCACCATCACTCAGGCCACAGCCATGGTGACCACAACCCCTCAATCCCATCGTGGCAGGATGGGATTATCGTTAATTTCGTCATAACCAATTTCCAGTTGGTTCAGTCCATAATCATTGATATATCAAACCAAAATCTGGTCTTCGGTTTATATGAATAATTCCAGGGAAAAATAACTCGAAATATCCCGATTCGTTTTTCCCCACATTAATAAACCATAGGCCTTTTACTACATTCAAAAGTTGCTCCTGCTCAGTAAAACCTTTCATGTTTTTGAAAAAAGATGATTATCTGTTTTATTGCAAAAATTAATTTAAATAATATGCAAAACAACCAGTCTGTCAAAACACAATACGGAAAAATTCTTTGCGCTATCTGGGGCGATGGACCAAAAAAGATCATTCTTAACCATGGGGGACCAGGCCTTACGCATGAGTACTTTGCCAATTTCACAGACCATCTGCCTTCCGACTTTCAGGTCATTGCCTTCGACCAGATTGGGTCATTTCACAGTGACAAACCTGAAGATCCCAGCACCATCACTATCGGTGATTTCACTGTTGTGCTGGAAGATGTGATCAATGCCCTTGACATCGACAACTGTTATCTGCTCGGACATAGCCTGGGGGCATCAGTAGCTATGGAGTATTCGGCGAAATTCCCGGAAAAAGTAAATGCATTAGTGCTTTCCAACATGATGACAGACATCGATGAGTATGAAAAATATACGCAGCATTTATTTGAAAATATGCCGGAAGAGGCCAAACAGGAATTTACAGCAATGGTCAATGCCGGTGATTTTGCCAATCCCCGCTTTGCAGAATGGTTGCAGCAATATTGGTACGGCCCGCACATGTGCCGCACCAATCCATGGCCACAAGCTCTGCTTGATTCTATGCAACATATAGCACTGGATGGGATGATTCCCTTTACAGGCCCCAATCCTTTTCAAGTACAGGGCAAGCTAAAAGAATGGTCTTTTTCTGACCGTTTATCACAGTTACGTATGCCCTGCCTGGTAATAGGTTCAGAATATGACTCCATGGATCCTCGTCACTTGCGAAAAATGGCTGAAGCTCTGCCTAACAGTGAGTATCACCACTGCCCGAAAGGCAGCCATTTTGCCATGTGGGACGATGAGGAAACTTATTTTGAAGGACTAAACCGGTTTTTGGCTAAAGTGTGAATGTTCGTAGGCCGTCGGTAGCCAGCCTGTCTGAAGCACACAACTTTTTCTCGCCTTGTGACAAGGAAAATCTCCAAAATCCAACCCCGTACTCCTATCGTGGCACGCCCCGATGGTTCGGGGGTGCGCAGGCCATGAGCGCTAGAAGTTCGTGCTACGAGTAAAACCAAGGTCGGCAGTCTGCAGTAAACAACTACGCAAACATTGGGGCCCTACCCTCCAAAATCAAGGCACTTGTAACGTCTAGCTACTCACCACAAACCCTGATTTGCTACACAAAAAGGGAAAAC
>JAOUKJ010000519.1 GCA_029882675.1 Cyclobacteriaceae bacterium | reverse complement strand
TCAAAGCTATAAAGCCAAATGATAATGCTCAATTTCCACGGTTTTCATCAAGCAAGCCGCCTTAATCAGGCGCTTAAAAATGTTGCCGTGTATCAGATATTATTCTGAAACTGCGTCCAATAGCCCTTCCACCTTCATTAAATCAATTTCCGGAATGGCCCCAAACCGTGTAGCCACCATTGCACCCATCGCGCAGGCATATTTCAGTGAATAGCCCGCATCACTACCATCCAGGTATTTTGTGATGATCGCGGCCAAAAAGGCATCACCACTGCCTGTAGTATCTTTAACATCAACCTGAAATCCGCCAAATTCATTAAAAATACTGCCATCATAACTGACGGCTCCCTCTCCTCCCCGGGTAACAAAAAGTTGCTCGATATTAAAATTGTCAATCAGGTATTTCATGTTTTCTCTTTCGGCTCCCCGTTGATCATACCAGCCCGCTATTTCTTCCAGCTCTTCACTGTTCATCTTTACAATCCGGGACTTTTTGAGCAACACTTCTATAATCTCCCTATCATAGTGTGGTGCCCTGAAGTTGACATCAAAAACACCACATGGAGCCACCTCCAGTAATCGCAATAGTGTTCTTCTACTTCCTTCGGAACGGCAGGCCAGACTCCCAAAAATAAAAAATTCACTTCGAGCCACCAGCTCCATCAAGCCATCATCAAACGGAATGTTGTCCCAGGCCACCGGCTGGGTAATGGTGTATTTTGAATCTCCTTTCTCATCTTTTTTTACGAATACCGTACCGGTAGGCAGGTCGGCTAATTCACGAATATAATCCGTTGTCAGGTCATTTTTTCTCACAAAATCCAGCAACTCCACGCCTTCAGCATCACTGCCTACTGCGCTGATCATCACTGCCGAAACTTTTTGTCTTACCAGATGGGCACAGACATTGAAAGGGGCACCGCCGGGCTTTTTCTCATCGTGAAAAACATCCCAAAGAACCTCGCCAAAGCAGACGACCGGTATGTTAATATGGCATTGTAGCATCTTGTTCTAATCTCTGACGAGTTTCTTCTCCAAATCTTCCAGTGTGGCATTTCTCGTTTCCGGCATGATCTTCCATACAAAGAACAACTGAACAACCATCATGACACTAAAGAATAAAAAGATGGGACCGCCATCGTATTTATTCACAAAAAACGGAAAAGCATTGGCAATTAGTGCAGCAAGTATCCAATGTGTGAAGCTGCCCAGTGACTGACCGGCTGCCCGCACACGATTGGGGAATATCTCAGCAATGAATACCCATATCACAGCCCCCTGCGACATGGCAAAGAAGGCGATATATGCAAAAAGGAATACAGGCACACCAGTAAATTGCTCCATATAAAACGATCTGGACACCATAGCCAGGGCAAATACGAGGCCTACAGAACCAATATACATCAGTGTCTTCCGCCCAAACCGGTCGATGATGGCCATGCCTACCATCGTAAAAATCAGGTTGAGTACACCGATCCCAATGGTCGACAATAGCGCAGAACCTTTGGCCAGTCCTGTCATATCAAATATCCGTGGGGCGTAATAAATGATGGCGTTGATGCCTGACACCTGATTGAAAAAAGCAAACAGAAAAGCCAACATGACAGGGAAACGATATTTGGAACTAAATATCCGGGTGGACGTCTTTTTGTCAACATCATCCTGGTCTGATTTCCTGACAGACTCCAGGGCGGCCTCCGCTCCATCCGGATTTATCGCCATAAAAACCTTTCGGGCAGCCTCAATATTATTTCGTTTTATGATCAGCCACCGCGGGCTTTCCGGTACCATCGTCACCAGGATAACAAAGGCGGTAGCCGGAATGGCTTCTACCCCCAGCATCAGCCTCCAGGCGTTTTCGCCCACACCGGCCATAAGGTAGTTGGAGAAATAGGCGATGAGTATGCCCAGCACAATATTAAACTGGAACAAGGCCACGAGCTTGCCTCTTTGCGATGCCGGCGATACTTCTGAGATATACATGGGCGCCACTACCGATGAGGCTCCCACGCCCAGTCCGCCAATAAACCTTAACAGCATAAAAGAATAAATCTCCGGGGCCATGGCCGACCCGATAGCACTGATCAGGTACAATACCCCAATCCAGAAAAGGGTCTTTTTCCTTCCGAACAGGTCGGCGGGAATGCCCCCTACCAACGCACCGATCACTGTGCCGTACAGGGCTATGGCTACGGCCAGCCCGTGATAAATATCCGTCAATTGCCAGAGTTGCTGAATGGACTGCTCAGCGCCGGAAATCACGGCCGTATCAAAGCCAAACAAAAAGCCGCCCATGGCGACCGTAATTGACCAGAAGAATACTTTTTTCATAGTTTAAGGAGTTAGGGTTCCCAAACTTAACCTTTTAAACAAAAAAAAATCCCCTTGCGGGGAAATTTCTGTTTGCGGTGGTTGCTTTTGGTGTTATTATGTGGGGGGATTTGGGTGTGGAGGGGGAATTCACGCTAAGGCGCAATTTTGGCATGTTGTACTACTATGGCTTCAACCGAGCTCTGATTTTATTTACGGTCAAAACATCTGAATACTTTATCGATCTTACTGAATAAGACGTAAGTTAAACGGCTTTGCGTGAAAAATATCATACTGTGCAGGTTTTGTGACTTCCAACAGTGTGCTTTATCAAACCTTTTTAGAGACCATTAACTATACGTTGTATTCCATGTTTAATTAAAGCCTCATTGAAATTAATCAGCAATCCTAATTTCAGCCCTGTCAGCCGAAGGTATGTCAAAACCTGTTTTTTGTGTACAGCGCATATATCCTGTACCGATTTTAACTCTATAATTAGTTGTCTTTCAATCATTAAATCAATACGAAACCCAAGGTTTAGCTTTATATCATCCCAAATAACGGGTAAAGGCTTCTGTCTTTCCACATAAAAGCCTTCCTTACACAATTCATAATTCAACACTTCCTCATATACTGACTCGAACAAACCCGGCCCCAGTGTAGTGTGTATTTTATAACATTTATTAACAACAGACTTTGCGTCTTCGCGCCTTTGCGAGCTTATATCACTGCTCCACCATCACCCGATGCACCATCCGCGCATCCGGTGTCTCTACAATCATATAATACATCCCGCTATTTAACCCATGTATAGGAATAGAAATCTCGTTCATGCCGCTGGCCAGATACCCGGGCTTATGCTGATATACCAATTCCCCCAACTGATCATACATCCGTATACTCACCACTTCCCGTTTGGCCAGCACCACCTTCTGATTGATGACCTCCGAGGCCGGGTTGGGATAGGGTGTTTTAATAACAGACTTT
>JAOUKJ010000057.1 GCA_029882675.1 Cyclobacteriaceae bacterium | reverse complement strand
CACGCTATCAGGTGGCTAATTGCTATATGGGACGCGCCGGACTGATCAACTCTGGCGGGGCCTCATCAGGAGCATCAGACCTGGCCGATGCGGTAAAAACCGCAGTAATCAATAAAAGAGCCGGTGGCACCGGTCTGATCTCCGGAAGAAAGGCCTTTCAACGCCCCATGAGCGAAGGAGCCAATTTGCTCCATACGATCCAGGACGTATACCTGACCAAACAAATTGATCTGGCCTGAACACTTCCCTGGCACTGAATTGATTATTTTAAATTAACAATAGAAAATTATGGCAAATAACATAACCATTGGGATACTTACCGGTGGCGGTGATGTGCCCGGCCTCAACCCCGCCATTCGCGCCGTAACCATACGGGCCTTGCGTGAAGGTTACAAAGTTATCGCCTTCCGACGTGGGTGGGCTGGTATCGTCGATTTTATTCCGGAAAAAAATGCTGACAATAGCAATAATATCCAAATCTTAACCTCTGAAATAGTAAACCGGGCCGGAAGAACCGGCGGTACTTTTATTCATACTTCACGCACCAATCCCAGCAAACTAAAACGGGGTAACGTTCCCGAACACCTGAAAGAAAAATACACCCAGGATGTTAATGACGTTACTGAAGACGTATTGAATAATTTAAGCTACCTTAAAATTGATTACCTGATACCCATTGGTGGGGATGATACACTGAGCTATGGCTATCGGTTGCATAAGGAAGGGATTAAAGTAATCGCTATTCCAAAAACAATGGATAATGACGTACCAGGCACTGATTATTGCATTGGCTTTAGCACATGTGTCACACGAACCATTGAAATGACACACATGCTTCGCACTTCTGCAGGTTCTCACGAACGATTTCTGGTCATTGAAGTCTTCGGGCGCTACGCCGGATTCACCACCCTCCTTCCCACCATGGCGGGCGCAGCTGATCGATGTGTGATCCCGGAAAATCCATTCAACATTGAGCACCTCACAGAACTGATGATCTACGACCGCAACCATCACCCCAGCAAATATGCCGTGGTATTAGTGTCTGAAGGGGCAACGATGGTTTCCCATTCAGAAATGTCGTTCGAAGGGCAGGAAACAGATATGTTTGGCCATAAAAAACTGGGGGGCATTGGTGACAAAGTAGCCGCTGACCTCAAGGAACTCTCTCCAAAATACAACAATGGCCGGCCAGTAGCCATCGTCAACCAACGACTATCCTACCTGGTGCGTTGTGGAGAACCCGATGCCCTGGATTCTATTGTACCCATGGCCTATGGCAACATTGCCCTGGATTTGATCATTGCCAAAAAGGCCGGCAGGCTGATTAGTCTGCGCAATGGCATCTACGATCATGTTCCGCTGGACATTATTGTGGGAAGAAAAAAGGTGATTGATGTGGCAAAATATTATGATACGGAACGTATGCGCCCTAAATATGAGTCTTTTATAAAACAACCACTTTTTATTATGACAGCTGATGACTGAGGACAAGGAGTAAATGAGTTAGCGAGGCGATGTGGTAATGTGGCAATGTAATCCTGACTTTCCCGATTACACTAACTACGGATACGTCTTACCATTCATGCTTATTGTTGGAAATCATGTAGCAATGTTAAAAAAAATCAGGTCATTATAACTTAACCTCTTCTCATTATATTTTCTGCCAACAATGGAGACACCCGGTTTAACAGTTTGAGTAATTTGACTTTACCAATACTTATTTCATAATGATTACGTTTAAAAGCCTGGACAAACTCAGCAGCCAGCTCTTCGGGTGAAATTTTATTTTTTCCACGGCCAGTAGTCATTTTTGTTTCAACAAGTGGTGGAATAATCTCAAATACTTTAACATGGTCTAACTGATACCGAAGAGCCTTGGAGAAAATATGCAGGCCGGCCTTTGTACTACAATATACGGGGGCCTGCATTTTGGGTACCAGGCCCAAACCAGATGATACATTAATGATAGCTGCATTATCATTCTGCTTTAGTAAGGGTAGTAATAGGCCAATAATCTCATTGTCATACTGCAATAATTTCTTTAAAAGTGCTTCTCCTATTCCGGAAGTAGCTCCTGTAATCAGTATTTTATTATTTGTTAAACGCATAGCTCCAGATATTTGACACAAATTTGAGTCGAAAAGCTATATGTTTCATTTACATATGTAAAGAACGCCGGGGAGATTTAGTTTTTTGCCCTGATTCTACTCAATTGGGTAGGTGTAATCCCAAGGTAGGACGCTATATGATATTGAGGGATTTGTTGTTCCAAATCAGGGTGTTCATTTTTAAATAACTCATACCGTTCATTGGCCTCCAAGGTAACCAGCTGTATTTCCCTTCTTTCTTTTACCACAAAAAATTGTTCTGCGAGTATACGGGCCAACCGTTCAATCCCAGGATAGGAATCAAAAAGCACTGTAAATTGTTGAAAATCTCCCACCAACAAAACGGTATCCGTCAGACATTGAATATTAATGCGATTTTTTTGCCCGGTAATTAGTGAAGAGTACGCACCCGTAAAATTATTCGGTGTAAAAAAAGTTTTATTGTACTCCTCTCCTTTATCCGTACGAAAAAAAGCTCTTAATACCCCCTCATTCACGAAGGCAAAATAACGAGCATATTCCCCTTCCCGGGCAAAGAATTGTCCTTTGGTGAAACGCTTTTCCTTAAATAATCCTGATAGGGCCTCCAATTCTGTTTCATTAAAAGGCATTAAATTGTTGAGGTAAATAGCTAATTTTTTCAAATTAATATTAAAGTACTAATTGATAATAAACCAAAATCATGGGGATAATTACAGCTAAAACTGATACAAGGTAGCAAAGAATTATGAATTAAAAGAAAAGCTATATCTACTGATGAATATAAATTTGTAACGTACTCTCTTCAAATTGCTTCTTGTTTCTTCAAGCAACAGGGCTTATTATTGCTTTTCACAATTCATAACTTAATTGAATTACATGAAAACCATTGCTGTACTCGATGCGGGATATACCAGTTATCAATACGAACAGGAACTGCTCAAGGAGGTGGGGTATGAAGTAGTGATCAATAAAGCGGCTATTACAGACAATACACACAAAATGAAAATGGCCAGTCAGGCAGAAGGTATTTTTATTCGCTGGACAGACATTGATAAACCTTTTTTAGATTATTGTCCCAAGCTAAAATACATTGTACGTTACGGGACAGGCTACGACAATATTAATTTATCAGCATGCAGGGAACGCGGTGTAAAAGTCAGTAACGTTACCGGCTATGCCCGCCATTCAGTATCGAACCATGCACTTTCCTTAATCTTTGGCTGTGCCCGCGATCTTCTTAATGGCAACAGGAACCTTATGGAGACTTACAGTGCCCCGCCGGATTATCAACTTACAGATTTTCACAACAAAACACTGGGAATTATTGGGTTGGGTAAAATAGGAGGCACTATTTCAAAGAAAGCAGGCTCCCTTTTTAAACGAATTATTGCCAGTGATCCGTACATTACTACGAAAGACTTTCAGGAAAAAGGAGCGGAAAAAAAGACGCTGGAAGAATTATTAGCATTAAGTGATATTATAACCATACACTGTAATCTCACCGAAGAAACAACCCATTTGATTAATGACACTACCATTCATAAAATGAAAACAGGGATCATTTTGGTGAATACGGCACGGGGTCCGGTCATAGATTCCAAGGCGCTATTAAAACATTTAAATAACGGGAAAATCTGGCGTGCCGGGATCGATGTTTTCGACACGGAAATACCCCAGGAACTTGATCATAAGTTAATACGACATCCTAATATTATTACTACAGGCCATTACGCCTGGTACTCAAAAGAGGCCCATATAGCCCTTCAGCAATTAGCCGCTCAAAACATGTTAAGTTTCCTTAAAGGCAGCATACCTGAAGATTGCTTGAATTGCACATAAAAAAAGCCTTTAATTACTTAAAGGCTTTAATGTTAATCTCTTTTATGCATTAATACGTGTGCAGCATCGATCCTTCATATATCAAGGCAATGATAAGCCATACCACAAATAACATTGGTAATACGATGGAATACATCAATGATTTTACCTCATGTCCAAGGTGCATAAACTCGGATACAATATAAAAGGCTTTTACGATAGTGAGCAATACAAATATTGAAACAAGTACAAAACTCCTGTCCATAGTAAAGGCGAAAATAAATTCAATCACTGTTACCCCGGCAAGTATCCACATGACCTTTAACAGGTGTCTTACTTTTGCTTTGTCTACAGGCTGTACCTCTATTGCGTTAGTATTTTCTTCTGATGACATATTTTCTCTATTTTAAAATCTATACAAGGTAAAAAAACGTGAATACAAATACCCAAACTAAATCTACAAAGTGCCAGTAAAGACCTACTTTTTCAACCATTTCATAATGGCCTCTTCGATCATAAAGGCCGGTAACAGTCCGATAATAAATGATGAAATTTAAAACCACACCACTAAATACGTGGGTACCATGAAATCCTGTAATAAAAAAGAAGAAATCAGCAAAGGCAATAGGACCGTATTGATTCGCAGTAAGGCTGGCTCCTCCTCCTCCATCACCTACTATAAAGTGTGTCCATTCCCAGGCCTGACAACCGAGGAAGGTAAGTCCTCCAATAATTGTCCATAGCATCCATTTCTCAACAGCTTTCCGATCCCTACGGTGCCCGGCCTCTACGGCCAACACCATAGTTACACTACTTAGAATAAGAATAAAAGTCATTAATCCCACAAAAGCCAGGGGCCATGAATGTCCATGGAAAAATGGAAAAGCATCAAAAACTTTTTCTGGAATAGGCCAATATTCCTGTGAAAAAACAAAATCCTTGGTTGCTCCTTCATAAGCCGGATGAGACGCTCTCACCATTCCATATGAAACCAGAAGACCTGAGAAAGTAAAGGCGTCCGAAACCAGGAAAAACCACATCATCAGTTTTCCATAACTCACTTTCATAGGAGAGACTCCTCCGTCCCATAAATTTTTGATTGTTGTAGCTACTGTACTTGCCATGTAAAAATATTATTGATGATTATACAATAAAAATGCAAACAAATAAACCCATAAACCACCAAGAAAATGCCAATATGTAGCACACATCTCGATCCGGTTCATATTGCGTGAATGTACTTTCAATTTAAGTACATCAAATAAAACGATTCCTAAAAATATTAAACCACTTACAAGATGCAGCCAATGAACACCCGTAAGCACATATATAAAAGATTCGGAGGGGTTCCCTCCTGTAAAATACACATTCCCAACAATTAATTCCTTCCATGAATAAAATTGTCCTGAAAGGAATAGTACTCCTAAGATAAAAGTGGACAAAAGTCCCCACTTTAATTTCGCCATTTGGTCTTTTCGCGCAGCCATCACACCTATTTGCATTCCTACACTACTCAAAATAACCACTGCCGTTGAATACCAAAATAATACCGGTAACTCAAACATACGCCAGTTTCCATCCCCCTTACGCACAATATATGCACTGGTTAAGGCCGCAAACATCATCACTATACTGATCATAAACAGCCATAATGCAAACTTCTTTGGATTCATGGCC
The DNA here is from genome assembly GCA_029882675.1 of Cyclobacteriaceae bacterium. Classification (GTDB taxonomy): domain Bacteria; phylum Bacteroidota; class Bacteroidia; order Cytophagales; family Cyclobacteriaceae; genus JAOUKJ01. Next base: position 7,391 of record JAOUKJ010000057.1, on the reverse strand, counting down.
AAAGGTCTTTCCGGCTTTTCCACTATTTTCATACTCACACTCATACCTTATCCAATAAATACGCGATTTGAACTATGGGAAGGTAAAGAAACGACCCATACATTATTCTTCTTGCTGCTTTTTCAGAACCCTGTCTGATCAACGAAAAAGTTTGACTTAAAAATAAAACCCCACAAACAGTGGCTACGATGGCCGAATCAATACCTGTAATACCGAATTTGGCCGGTAATAAACCCAAAGGCAACAAAAAGAGGGTATATATCATGATCTGCACAGCTGTGTTCAGGTCTTTGCCTCCGCCTCCAGGTAGCAATTTAATGCCCACTTTTTTATAGTCATCATCTGCCAACCAGGCGATTGCCCAAAAATGTGGGAATTGCCAAATAAACTGTATGCCGAAAATAATTAATGCCTCATGAGAAATTGTTCCTGTTACAGCTATCCAGCCCAATAAAGGAGGTAATGCACCAGGAATGGCTCCAACGAGTACGGCTATCGGCCCTTTCCGTTTTAAGGGTGTATATACAAATCCATATAAAATAACGGACACCAATGATAACATTACGGTGAGTAAATTACTATAAATCATTAAGATATATAGTCCTGAAACCACCAATATAAGGGACAACACCGCTGCCTCATTAACGGTTACCCGTTTTGTTGGCAAAGGCCTGTTGCATGTTCGATTCATAATTTTATCGATATCACGCTCCCATATCTGATTTATAATAATTGATGCTCCAGATATTAGAAATCCGCCAAAACTAACCCATAGTAGCACGGGCCAGTTAACTGCACCAAAACTACCAAGCAAATAACCAAAGCCGCAGGAAAAAGCAACCAAAAAGCTTAAACGAACTTTTATCAATTCGATATAGGCCCTTAACTTAAGTGCTGTCCTAAACAAAAAACTTTGTGGTATGGCTTGAATCATTTATTTAATTATTCTCCGTCTTAATTATGCTCCTGTGTATTGTCCTGATCATTTTGCTTTTTTGGTGTTTCCTCACCTGCTTGAATGATCAGATCATCATTACTCAATTCCAGTTTAATCAATTCATTTTCCTCAGGAGTATTCGACTCTGGTGTTTCAGAATAAGGAACGTTTTGCATAATAAAATCTTCCTTAGCACCGGGCTTACTATAGTCATAAGGCCAACGGTACACTGTGGGAATTTCTCCAGGCCAGTTTCCGTGACCAGGAAAACGTGGTGTAGTCCATTCCAGTGTATTGCTACCCCAAGGATTAAGGGATGCTAAACGACCGCGGAAAATACTGTAAAAGAAATTGAATACAAAAATTAACTGCGCACCAAACGTTATTATCGCTGCAATACTAACCAACATATTCAAGTCAGTAAAATCATTAAAGGCATTAAAGTTCGTAAATGAATAATACCTCCTTGGGAAACCTGCAATACCAATATAATGTAATGGAAAAAACACCAGATACACACCAGCAAATGAAAGCCAGAAATGTATATAACCTAATTTTTCATTCATCATACGGCCAAACATCTTGGGAAACCAGTGATAAACACCGGCAAGTAATCCGAAAAATGTAGCACTACCCATCACCAGATGGAAGTGAGCCACTACAAAATAAGTATCATGTAGTTGAATATCCACTGCGGAGTTTCCAACAAACAAACCGGTAAGACCACCACTTATAAAAAATGAAACTAGCCCGATTGAAAACAGCATCCCAGTAGTAAACTTAATATTACCACCCCAAAGCGTAGTCATATAATTAAACACCTTCACTGCAGATGGTATAGCAATAACTAATGTCAGCAATGTAAATACCGACCCAAGGAAAGGATTCATACCAGTGACAAACATGTGGTGTGCCCAAACAACAAATGAAAGTACACTAATACCAATCATAGAACCAATCATAGCTTTATATCCAAATATTGGTTTCCGACTATTGGTTGAAATAACTTCAGAGGTAATACCCAAGGCAGGCAGAAGTACGATATACACTTCAGGGTGCCCCAGGAACCAGAACAAGTGTTGAAAAAGTATAGGACTACCCCCTTGATTCGGCAATGCTTCTCCATTGATATAAATCTCTGAAAGATAAAAGCTTGTACCAAAATGCCTGTCAAAAATCAGCAACAAAGCGGCTGATAATAAAACGGGGAATGACAACAAACCGATAGTTGCAGTAAGAAAGAAGGCCCAAATCGTGAGCGGGAGCCTGGAAAAAGACATCCCATTTGTTCTCATATTTATTACAGTGGTTATATAATTTATACCACCGAGTAATGTAGATACAATAAATAAAGCCATTGAGGCGAGCCAGAGTGTCATCCCCAAACCTGAACCTGACATGGCCTGTGGCAATGCACTTAAGGGAGGATATATTACCCAGCTACCGGAAGCCGGTCCTGTTTCAATAAAAATAGAACTAAACATAATTACACTGGAAACAAAAAAGAACCAGTAAGAGAGCATATTCATAAAGCCAGATGCCATATCCCTGGCTCCTATTTGCAGGGGTATGAGGTAATTTGAAAATGTTCCACTTAAGCCTGCGGTTAAAACAAAAAACACCATAATGGTGCCATGCATAGTGACCAGCGCAAGATAAAATTCAGGATCAATTTTTCCATCAGCAGTAATCCAATCTCCTAAAAGAGGTTTAAGCCATTCAACTGTAGCATTTGGGAAGCCCAGTTGCAACCTGAAGATTACAGACATTGCACCTCCAATGAGTGCCCAAAAAATTCCTGTAATAAGAAATTGCTTTGCAATTACTTTATGGTCCTGACTGAACACATAATTTGTCCAGAAATTACCATGGTGCTCATGGTCATGCTCATCGTGATGTGTATCGCTTGCTATTTTTAATTCAGCAGTTGCCATAATTTATTCCTTCTTAAAGTGATGCGTTTAATTCTTCTTTTGTAATACCAGCTTTGATAATAGCTGCTTCACGTTTTGCTGCAGGTACCTTTGACAGGTAATCCGGATTAAGTTTCAACCAGGCCTTTTGTTGTGCTTTCCACTTTTCATAATCTTCCAGCTCATCCACAACAACAATCTTTCTCATCGAAAAATGGCCTCTTCCGCAAATTTCAGCACAGGCTAATTCGTAATTAAATTCCGGATCATTTAGCTCAGCCCGCATTTCCGCCGTTGTTTTAGTGGCTTCAAACTTAAAATGTGTTTGCATACCCGGTACAGCATCCATTTTCACTCTGAAATGGGGCAAATAAAAGCTGTGTAACACGTCCCTTGCCCGTATATTTACCAGAACCGTTTTACCCTTAGGTATATGAATCTCGAGCGCTGAAAAATCGTCATATGAATTATCATCCTCCAAATCCAGACCAAAAAGGTTGGATCCATCAATGAGTCGGAAATCATAATCTCCAAAGGAATTGTCTTTGCCGGGATATCTTACATCCCAGGCAAACTGATAACCCATAACTTCAATAACTTCAGCGTCATCAGGTGCCTTTTCCATAATATCACCCCACACAATTAAGCCTTTAGAAATGAGTACTGCTAACGCTATGGCCGGTAACACCGTCCAAATCAATTCCAACTTATTATTATGGGGATAAAATTTAGCTCTTTTCCCTTCCTGATGTTGATACTTAAAACTAAAGTAAAACAGCAATATATTAGTAATAATGAATACAACCCCTGTTATCGCAGTCGTTATCCAAAATAATTCATCAGTTTCAGCACCATGCTTTGAGGCTAAAGGCAAATTATACCGATCAAATTCCGCCCAGGAATACCACAGGATCCAAACTACTCCTACAATTCCAAAGGCCATAAACAGAAAGGCATTAATTTTGTTGCTGTGACCTGGTTTTCCACTTTTTCTTTTCACAATGTCCACCAGTACCTCCAGCCTGAACATCATTATCAGTATACCGATAACAAGAATTATTCCAGCGGCCAATAAAATTCCAAACATATCTATTGTTTTAAAAAGTCTTTAAATTCCAATTAAAAATCTATCAAGTATGATGATGTAAACTTTCTTCCAGCATAGGGTGGTTTTTTGCCACCAAAGGCACTTTGGCCAGATTTGTCAACATGACAAATATAAATGCTGCTCCAAAAATTAACGTCATACCTATTTCCATAAAACCGATTCCACCCTGCTGCTTCATCACACCCGGACTGATCATCAGGTAAAAATCGAACCAATGTCCTACAAACACAATAATAGCAACTAATTTCATAATAGCCATCTTGCGCTTTGCATCTCTTGTCATAAAGAGTAAAAACGGTAGCAGGAAATTCGCAATTAAATTAACATAGAAGACCCAGCTATATGGACTCGTTTTCATTCTTTCGATGAAATAAATCGTTTCTTCCGGGATATTGGCGTAGTATATCAACAGGAATTGGCTAAACCATATATATGCCCAAAAGATACTAAAAGCAAAAACAAATTTGCCCAGATCATGTAAATGGTTTTCATTAACAATTTTCAAATAACCTTTTTCTTTCAGCCATATCACTCCAAATGTTATACCGGCAAGACCGGTAACCCACCAGCTGGCAAAAACATACCATCCAAACATTGTACTAAACCAGTGCGGATCAATGGACATGACCCAGTCCCAGGCTGAAATAGATGAAGAAACAGCAAAAACTATAAGGAATATCGCTGATAAGCTACGCAGTTTAAACCAATGTTTTGTGCCTCCATTAAGGTCTTCGGCAAGCATCTCCTTTTTAATCCATATAAAAAACATGTACCATAGGCCAAAGAAGATAACCATTCTCAAAATATAAAATATGGGCAATCCACCTTCGCCGGTAAGTGGCCAAAAGAAAAACGCTTGCTTACCTTTTAATATATCATCTCCATCCGCTCCGTAAAGGCTGGTATGCGTCCAGTGGAAGATATCGTGATTTGCTACAAACCAAACGGCGATCATCAGTACTGCTGCAAATGGCAACCAGGAAGCCATCGCCAACGGTATCCGCTTTATTCCGGCAGACCAACCTGCTGAAGCCGCATATTGAATAGCCACGAAACAAAGACCGATAATAGCGATCCCTGTAAAGTATACGTTGTTAATCCAAAGATTAGTAAATAACCGTTTAAGCCAGGGTGCGGTTTCTCCATGGTGATCTCCTTCTGCATCAGCAGCAACAAGTGCTGTATGATCTGTTGAGGCCAGCAAGTTTTCCGAGGCATTTACCATAGTCTGGTGTTCATCAGCACCATGGCTCCCGGATCCTGTTGTTAAAATACCCGCAATAACTAAAATGATACCCAGGACAGCAGCTATAATCAATGCTTTTTTAGTCTCTGGCTGAAATATGTATTTTTCGTCACTCATCGCTTTAATTTTCTTACTATTGTTTTTGTAAAACCTGAACGTAACGTACTATTTTCCAACGTTCCTCCACGCTAATTTGTGAAGCATGTGAGGCCATTCTGCCTTTTCCCTGCGAAATTACATGAAAAATATGTCCTTCGGGCTTGTCTTTCACTGCAGCTGAAGTATACGAAGTCACCCCACCGTAAATTTCACCTGCTGGCCCGGGAGTTGTACCTTTTTGACCGTGGCAATGTGAACAGAACATACCATACAGTGCTTTACCCTCATTAATCACATTTAAAGTAGAATCCAGTGGATTTTTCAATATCCTGGCTGCGAGTTCTATACTGTCTTTAGGAATGCGATAAGGCAAATAGCCATTTTTGTTTCTGCGTACAGTATTTGCGGGTGGAACACGCATGGTCATACCATGTGGGTTATTGGGGTTGGAATTATAGTATTCACCAACACCATTATCCAGCGAACTCACCCAATTACCTGATGATTGATCAGTTATTTGTGTAAGGGGCTCATAGGGTACCGAGTGATACATGTTTGGGGCATACTCAAGCCCCTGATTGTCCGGCCCTGCGCCACAGGAATACAATACAAAGGCGGTAGCCAGATAAAAAACAAATTTATATTTATTTATATATCGCATGCTGCAATTAATTTTCTAGTCAAAATTCTTATCATTTACCTCAATAGCACCTGATTTCTGGAGTATTTTGGTTATTTCATTCTTATTCACTTTGTTAACACCCAAGTCGATGGCCATCACATGCTTATCATCAGTAATGCGTAAATCATAGATTCGTGGCTTATTATAAGGCTTTAGGTCATTAATCACCATAAACGTACCTACCATGCCCAATGCAGCCAACAAAACGGTAAGCTCAAATGTCACAGGTATAAAGGGAGGCAACGCCACGAAGTCTTTTCCACCAATAATCATTGGCCAATCAAAACCCATCATTCCATACTGCATAACCAGGGCCAGAACAGTGCCTAAAAAGCCAAACATAAAGGCAACTATTGGCATTTTAGATCGACCATAACCTAAGGCGTCTTCGATACCGTGAACAGGAAAAGGGCTATATACTTCCTGGATTTTTATACCGGCTGACCGAGTGGCCTTTATGGCCTTAATCAGGATATCCTCATCTTCATATACTCCCAGAACAAAATTTTTATCAGCTTTCATACTTATTCAGCAGTTCAGTATATTAGTTATTTATTTTTTCAGAGTCTGACTTAATAATAAACTTTACTTCAGCCATGTTGATTACAGGGAAAAATTTAGAAAACAAAAGGAAACAAGTAAAGAACAGACCAAAAGTAAACACATATTCTCCGACATCATAAATCGTAGGGTAGAACATGGCCCAGCTCGAAGGCAGGAAGTCCCTGTGGATTGAAGTAACAATAATTACGAAACGCTCAAACCACATCCCGATATTCACAATGATGGAGATAATAAAGGTAGCAACAATGCTAGTACGGATTTTTTTAATCCAGAAAAGCTGCGGGCTGATGACATTACACGTCATCATCGTCCAATATGCCCACCAATATGGCCCAACGGCCCTGTTATAAAAGGCATATTGTTCTCCTTCCACGCCGGAATACCAGGCCATAAATAACTCAGTAATATATGCTATACCCACTATTGAACCTGTGATGGTGATAATGATATTCATCAAACCAATATGCTCAATGGTAATATAATCCTCTAATCTGTACATTGCCCTTACAATCAATAAAAGCGTAAGTACCATAGCAAAACCGGAGAACACGGCGCCAGCAACAAAATATGGAGGAAAAATAGTGGTATGCCAACCGGGAATAATCGATGTGGCAAAGTCAAATGATACAATAGTGTGTACTGAAAGTACCAGTGGAGTAGCCAAACCGGCAAGTATCAAAGCTACAGATTCGTAGTGCATCCAGGTACGAGCCGCGCCAGTCCATCCAAAACTTAATGTACCATAAATCAATTTGGAAATTTTATTTGTTGCCCTGTCGCGAATAGTTGCAAAATCAGGGATGAGGCCGATATACCAGAACACCAGTGATACTGTAAAATAT
>JAOUKJ010000518.1 GCA_029882675.1 Cyclobacteriaceae bacterium | reverse complement strand
TGCATAGGATAGGCAAAACCGTCTAATACACAAGGTGAAATTTGGCCGGTTTGTATCATTTCGATGGTTCTTGCCTGGATGTCTTCCACGGCTTTCATGTAAAACCTGTTGGGAAGACCTGCCCGGCAATCGGTAAATGCCCGGAGGGTAAGTGTTTCTATGTCGGCAACAGACGCTCCTGACATACCCCTTTCCATATTGGTCACAGCCAGATAATAGGCAAAATAGTTGTGCCAGGTGTGTGTCCGGGCCAGATCATTGAACAAGGCATCGGCATCGGACTGAGCAAGGCGTCCGTCAGTTACCGTATTTTGGATATAATGGAGCATCCCCATATACAACCTGCCCAATTCAAACAGCCTGCTTTCAGTTTTTTCTCTATCCATCATTTCGGCGGTTTTATAGACCCCTTCCAATACTTTGTCCATTTTTTCCCGGTGTGAGAGGCGCCTGGCCAGGCGGATTTTCAGTATGGCCTTTCGCTGGGGCGCCAGCAGGTGCTCTACACTTTGGGCGTTTTCGCTTATCGCCAGCCAGGCCCTCAGGCTATCACGGGAGAGTAGTCCCAGCCTCGCATAGTCGGAATTTTTCAACTGGTTTGCAAACATTTCCCATTGCTCATTGACGATGAGGGTGTCAAGGGCAATGTCTTCATCGTTGTATCGCCGCAGGTAGTTGAGTACGGCATTTGCCCTGCGATGAAACAGGCCTACATTTCGCAATGAGTCACCCTCTACTGAAGCAAATGCACGTACTTCGACCCCCAGCACTGTAAAATCCTGGTCTTTCATCACCGCAACAATATCTTTAAGGTATAGGGCATCCAGGCTGGCTTTGTCTTTTTCAAAACGCACTTCCCGTTCTATGACTTGCCCTGTACGCGAAGAAGGCATATAGGGCCGGTATCGGAAGGGCGCAAGCGAAGATTTCATCAGATTGCCATTGTCCATCACAAAATCAAATGGCCCACACTCCTCCTCCTGTTCTACTATGGGCAGCAGTTCTGTAATACTGTATTGGCCAGGGGTGAATGTAAGCCTGATGTACCCTTTGCGTTTGGTACCCATCAACAGCCAATGGTCATTCAGATCGCCAAACCCACCAAAGGGACCCAGGTTAAAGTCAATGTCATTGTATTTACTTCCCCCTTTCTTTTTCCTCAAAAAGCGCCTGAAGCTTTTCATTTGCTGGTTGATGTATATTTGTTGCTTATTTGGTGGTGCATCTGCCATCCGGGCGGGCATGTCTGACTCCAGTTCTTCTTCAAATTGTGATTTGAAGTCTTGTTTCAGTTTTCGGTATGGCTTTTTGTGCAATAAAGAATCTTTGTAACCAAACAACAGGTGCTTTCGGCCCTTTAGTGACTTCACTAGCCAGGACACCTGATCTGTTTGGGCGGCCAAATGTTCGTTTGCAATCCCCAATCCATAACCGGCCTTTATGGCCAGTCTGCTTATTTTACTAATGGTCTTTTTTGAGTAAACACTGTCGGCCTCCAGTTGCCAGGCATAACTGTATTTGATAAGCCATTTTGCAGCAAAATCATAGGCGGCCAATTCCCGTTCGCCACAATCGCCGGAAAAATAACGGTAAAGTATGTCTGCCAGGTCGGCGTTTTTTTGAGGCTGGAACGGCCTGCCTGCCCGGACGTCGAGCAGCCCCAGTATCTCCGCTGCTACCGGCAATACTTCCCTGTTGGCTGTAGCAGCCCCAGCGCTAACCACATCCCTGTATTTGGCAATAATTTCCTGCTCTTCGGGTAGTTTTTCCAGGCGTAAAAACTGCCCGACCAGGCCGGCATAAAAGGGATCGTTGTAGTCTGTATAATGCGTGAATAACACCTCCAGTGTTTGTGGGGCCAGTTGTTCAACCGGGCGTACGCTTTCAGTAAACACCCGCAATGCCCCGGTCATCTCAGCCGGTGAAATATCGGCCAGCAGGACCAGGGCGCTTCTCAGGCTGTCTTCCGATAATATTTGCTTATACCCTCCCCCTTTATTTTTTCTCTCGGCAAAAATCGCCGCATTGACCAGAATTTGGCTAATCCGGTCACTTTCCAGATTTCTCAACTGTCCGGGGCTTATGGTATGAAGCAGGTTGTTCTGCCCATCATAATACATGAGCGCCGATGGCCCTGACTGCCCCTCCAACTGACGGGCATCCAGCAGTTTTACCTGAAAGTTTTCATAATAATCACGCACTTCTTTGCGCCCTTCCACCCACAGATCGTAATAGTTAACATTCCAAAAAACATGGTGCAATATTGGTTTTCTGTCCGCTAAAGTATCTCCTTCAGCAATAGCTGTATCATAAAAACCGCCATTGGCCTGTGGCTGTGCAGCCAACGCAAACGTGGCTGACAGCAGAAGTATCCATATTACATAAAGCGTATGCCTTTTCATGTTTGATAATGATGTAAATAGCATAATGACCGGGTTGTTAAAAGTTACACATTTTCATATCATAGTTGTTTATTTAACGCTTCCAGGATTTGGAACCCTGGAAGGGTTATAGATGGTACTTGATGGGCTATAACACGCCCTTCAGCTTTAAAAAAAAATCATAAGCAACACCTACGCTTCTGTCATTATAATGGAACAGGTACCTGGCAGATTTCATTGTATCTTGATAAGTCAAAGTGAACCGGAAAGTCATAAAACCATTGAAGAGAAGTAATATACGGCCATAACAATACTTTGTTCTGGCGCCTGATACCCCGAATCTGAAAATACTTAACAATCCCATTGTGAAAAGCAGTCCGGTAAAATACAGCCGGTGTTCCATCAGGTGAAGCCCCAGTTCGAAGAAAAGATCGGCATCTTCAATAAACTGAAGGATGTCGAAGAGTGTGATTATTAATTGTTTCATGGTTAAGTCAGTTAAATCCTTAAATCCGCAAGCGGCTTTAAGGAATATTTAAAAATGCTTTAAAAATCACTAAACAGTGCATTTTCCTGCCAAAGCAGGTCCATTGATTCAGGTGCATCAAAAAGAAGGTTTTTTATTGTTTTCCCGCCCCGTGGGGCGGGAAAACATCTTTTACTTTGATATAGTGCTTTATTCCATGAAGAAGGAAATGTCAACCGGGCATGTCGATTCAATGTTGTTGACTTGAACACGGGTTATCAATGTCATTAAGTTAAGTAAACCCTCGAAGGGTTGCTTGGAAAAGAAACAGGAACCAGGAGTCCAGAAGAAAAACCTATTAGTGTATCCTAAGGCTTATTATGCGCAACAGGCCAACTGGCTTCGGGCCTCCATTAAAGCAAAGCCAAGCAGATTTAACCCTTTCCAATTATTGGGG
>JAOUKJ010000517.1 GCA_029882675.1 Cyclobacteriaceae bacterium | reverse complement strand
CGAGAAAATTTCCCTTACATTATTTCTGATCTTGACCGCCAGGTCATCTGTAGGGAGATCATTAACGTCTTTCCCAAAGGGATCTTCTATTTCTTCGGCAATCAGCTCAATACTCAGAAAAGTAAGGAACAATAAAACCACAATTGGGATGGTCCAATAGGCGAACACAGGCACAAAACCAAAAGGCAATGTAATGGTATAGATGAAAATGAATTTCTTCACAAACATACTGTAAGAATATGGGATAGGCGTATTCCTGATTCGCTCACAGGCTCCCTGTATGTCAAGGAAAGTGGCCAGTTCCTTATCCATAATAAAGAATTGCTCCCCATCGATCACCTTGCCCCTATGCAGGCCGCTAAAACGCATGTATAACTCACTGACAATAAAATTGGGCTGATGGGTCGCTTTCTTTAAACGGTTCATAAAGCTACTGCCTACTTCTTCCAATTCCTCAGGATTTGTCCCCTCCCGTAAATGTTCTTTTAAGGCAAACACAAAATTAGGTATCATTTTCTCAAAAAATGCACGGTCATCTTTCCGTTCTTCCGGGAGAAAGGCATTGATCTTTATCGCCAGATTTCGTGTATTATTCACCAGTGCCCCCCAATGTTTGCGCCCTTCCCACCAACGGTCATATGCAGAGTTTTTTCTGAACACAAGTACCAGACCCAGCACAACACCCAGCAGGGAATGAAATGCCGTGGTGCTTCGGTATTCAAATTCAAAATAGTCGACAAAGAGATAACAAATAATGAACGTGTACACCAGCATAAACAACAGAGAAGGCATTAATACCCGCAGCACATGCCGGCTATAAGAGTGAAATATCAGATTAACCCAGGTCTTGGGATTATACTTTATCATGGTTTAATGGTTTATTGGTTTAATTACAAACATAGTGAATATTTCCAGATGTTCATTTTGGATAAGGAGAGGTTTTCATTAGCGAACAATGCTAGATTAAAGGGGTGATGCCAGATTAATAAGTAGTGAACGTAAAATCCCTTATATTTGCATCATTATTCACCATTGGCAAAGATATCCTATGCGGATAAACCTCAACATCATAATCCTAACCCTTTCCTTTGCGCTATTATTAATAAATGAGGGAAAGATATATGCCGGGCAAAAAGACACGGTCAGTCTGAAAATGCTCTTCATGGGCGACATCATGCAGCACGATGGGCAAATCAAGGCAGCGTATGATCCGACAAAGGGCACCTATCAATACGATGATTGTTTTCGCTATGTGGCGCCAATCATTAAGTCGGCAGATATCGCTATCGCCAATCTGGAAGTGACCCTGGCTGGCCCCCCCTACAAAGGGTACCCGCAATTCAGCGCGCCGGATGCCCTGGCTCAATCTGTAAAAAATGCCGGTATCGACTTTCTGGTTACTGCCAACAACCACTCCCTGGACAGGGGAAAAAAAGGTCTGGAGCGGACACTGGATGTACTTGACGGCCTTGACATACCACATACCGGCACTTTTACGGATAGCCTTTCACGGACACAAACATACCCTTATCTTTATCAAAAAGGAGACTTTGAAGTTGTCATTCTCAACTACACATATGGCACCAATGGAATAAAAATAACGCCTCCCAATATCATTAATTACATCGATCATCAGACCATCATCAATGACCTCGCAAAGGCTAAAAGTTTAAAACCGGATATTATTCTCGTATTTATGCACTGGGGCCAGGAGTACAAATCTTTGCCCAATCAGCAACAGAAAGGCCTGGCCAACTTATGTTTTGACCATGGTGCCAATCTGGTCATTGGCTCCCACCCCCATGTTGTGCAACCCATAGTCTTTAATAAAGACAAGGAGGGGAAAAACAGGATGGTAACTTATTCGCTGGGCAACTATGTTTCCAACCAACGCAGTCGCTACAAAGATGGTGGGCTCATGGTGGAAGCTACTTTTAAAAAATCACTATCATCAGACAGCACCTGGCTGGACGACAGCCGTCATCACCTCACATGGGTGTACAGGACATCTTCACCCCAACAATTCCACATCCTGCCCGCCTCACTATTTGAACATGACACTACTTTGCTGACCACCCAACTTGAACGCGATAAAATGGCCCTTTTTCTCGCCGACAGCCGCGAACTCTTCCATAATCATAACGTGGGTATTAGGGAACAACGTACTTTCCCCCAAATAGACTATTTAGAATTCATTAAAGGCTATGGGGGCCATCCCCTGGCTGTCAGCCACAAAGCCCATACAACGCCTCATTCATTGGCAGGCACAACCACCCCGCCTGAAAGCAAGATCTCACCTGAAATTGCATCATCAAGCCATTCCATCCTTCCAGCAGCACAATATAAAATTCAAATCATAGCAACTTCCCGATCTGTACATCCGGGTGGCCTGCCTGAAAAATACCAGGATATGGTCAGCAGTGAATCCGCTAAAAACGGAATACAAAGATATTTTATCGGCGATTTTGACTCCAGAGTCCTCGCACAACAGGCCCTGAATGACATAAAGGCCAACACCAAATATAAAGATGCATTCCTTGTACAAATTGACACGGACAAATAACCAGCAATGTCCTTTCAGCTGCATATTAACAACAGGGTTTACTCAAAAAATGAGGTTCTGAAAACAACAGACAGGGGGTTTGTTATTGACTTTTGCAAAAAATGGCTCAAGGGCACTTCTTCCTTTAAAATAACCTCATCGGGAAGTACAGGCTCTCCAAAACTCCTCAACATACAGCGCAGTCAAATGATAACCAGCGCTCGAAAAACCATTGAATACTTTAAATTACACAAAGGCACCCAGGCTGTCTTGTGCATGGATCCCAAATTTATTGGAGGAATGATGATGCTTGTCAGGGCTTTGGAAGGAGAATGGGTATTACATGTCCTAACGCCCGCAGCGAATCCCTTCATAGGGAATAAATCCCTGCCATCTTTTGATTTCATATCGCTGGTTCCCTTACAACTGCGCGAGATTATTGAAACAGGCCATGGCCTTGAATTAATCCAGCAAGCCCGGGTGGTACTGGTAGGTGGCGCAGAGGTCGGCCCGTGGCTCACAACACGATGCCTTCAACTCAAACCCGCTATTTATTCCACTTATGGGATGACTGAAACTTTGTCGCACATCGCTGTTCGACAGATCAACGGATCCAATCCGGACGAGTCTTTCACCACCCTCCCCGGTATAGAAATAAAAAGCAACGAAGCGGGCTGCCTGACGATCTGTGGAGATATAACCTTTGGAAAAGAACTGGTCACACGTGACCGTGTAGAAATCACAGAATCCGGACAATTTAAGGTATTG
>JAOUKJ010000516.1 GCA_029882675.1 Cyclobacteriaceae bacterium | reverse complement strand
TACGAGCAAATTATCTCCTACCATAAACTGATAGCTGGCCTCTTTCACATCATAATCCTTAAGATCAAATCCCTCAGCCAGTTGCATGGCACGAATGGGGGGCTTACCTTCAAAATGATACTGGGCAAACACACTATAAAAATAGGGCAGCAGTTGCATACGTAACCTGGCCACCTCGCGCACTTCATTTTCCACATCGGCAAATGTCCACGGCTTGGTGCCATCGGCCCAGGCATTGAGCATGGCCATGGGCGAGAAACAAACCGACTGCATCCGCCTCAGCCACTCTTCTGAGGTCTTGGAAGCACGCACTTCCGGTGTCCACAACACCCCGATGAAACTGCTATTGATCAATGCCGTAATAAAATCTTTATGACTGTAGTAATCGTTGTAGATCACATAGGGCAGGTTGCTGGCCCCGGCATTGGAGGCCCTGACCAACCCATAGGTGCGTTGGTTTTTCTCCCGAAACCAGTCGGTGGTCATTTTCTGCACCAGCAGGCCATACACCTGGCGCATCTGCTCAGCGGAAGTACCGGAAGGAAAGGTGGCCACATCGGGCCACACCCAGTGATCATAACCATCCACTTCATCAATTTTATATCCGCTCACTCCGATGTTGATGTGTTGACTCAGAAAATGATCTTTGTAAATTTCTTGTGGTTGCGATAAGGTGAAATCAGGCACGAGGCCATTCCACACGGTATGTGAACCCGCAAAAGGTTTTATTTTTGGATAGAGAGTGCCTTTCGGAGACAAATAGGGATTGAACCATAAATTTGCCCGGACACCCTTTTCTGCCAGTGAGTTTAAAAATCCTGCCGGATTGGGAAAACGAATGCTGTCCCATTCAAACGTACAGGGATAGGCCATGCTGTGCCAGCCAGGCTCAACACCAATGTAATCAAGGGGAAAGTCGTGTGCTTCAAAGTCGGCTACTTCCTGTAATATGTCCCGATCTGAAAACAAGGTGGGTACGCGCTGGGTGAAACCCAAACCCCATTTGGGAGGCAGTACCCCTCCGCCACTAAAAAGATTGTAACGTTGCACCACCTCCATCATGGATGGACCACCAAATACATACACCGTGGTGCCGGCAGCAGGCACCAGTATTTCTACGGCATCGGAATACGGACTGGCGTCCCAACCTTTATCGGTATTGCGGTCGTACAATACCGGCGGATCATCTGCCGCTACCCGGATAGCCGTACCGGCATATACGGTGATATACCGGGCGGCATCCACCAATACACCATAGCCCTGCGAAGAAACATAGAAGGGCACCGGTGCATGCGTCCGGCCATTGTCACGTCCTCCATAATGATCTACATGTAATTCAAGTATCCGCCCCCGCTGGTTGTGTGTTTTAAAGTTGAGTCCAAGGCCATATATTCCTTCTTCCCTTTGCAATGGAAAGCGCAGATAAGTATTTCCGTCAATGACCTCAGCACTAATCATCTCCTGTTTTAGGGGAAATACTACCCCGGGCAGTTTTTCCAGGGCCTCCATCTTAGGCGTAGCCCCGGCAGCCTTGAGCAGGCTGATGTCTTCCGGCTGGCCAATGGTGGCTTTCCATATTCCCGGAGCCAATTCCTGCCAGGCCGGAGACTGGGCCCGGACGATGGCAGAGAAAAACATCAGGAGCAGTATCATGGGGAAATGTCTTTTCATTTTAATCGGTATATTTATTCTGGCTAAAGATAGTAAATTTAGGCTAATAGCAGGATTTCGGATCTTTTTTTTGGTCTACGGGTTGTCGTGGTTTGGTTGTTTATTTGCAAAAACAAAAACGTAATGGCCAAGACTTAACCTGAATAATTCATTGCAGCGGTTCTATGTCAATAGTACACTTTATATGATTTTATATCCGATCGGAATTAAATAAAAAATAACACATTCCACTATACCAGACCGGTGTTTTTTTATTTCATTTCACTCCTTTTGTTCATTTCATTTTTCAAGCCCGTGTCTATTTTGGCCTGGTTAGCCTTTTCTTACCTCCCGGACGTCCGCCCCGAACCTCGCTTCTTGACTCTTGCTACTCTATTCCTTCACCAACTTCATCACTCCACTCACTTTCCCAACACCAGCCACTTTTACATAATAAATCCCCCGGGGCAGGCCTCCCACATCCACCTCCAGATAATCACGAAAGCTTTTTTGCACCCATACCCGACCCAGGCCATCTGATATTTTACATGAAAATTCACCGGGTGGCAGGCCTGCGATATGGAGTTGGCCCTGAACGGGATTAGGATACATTTCAAAACGGCCTTCCGTTTTTTCTTCCGCTACAGCCGTGATCTGATCAGTCATATACACCTGTGCGGTGTCGAGGTTGGTAATGTGTATATTATCAAACCACAGTTTACCATGGCCCAGGTCGGCGTGTTCGGTGGCCAGCTCCAACAAATTGATTTCCCGCCAGTCAAATTCACCAACGGGCTCGTACCACTGTTGATCCCATGCCCCATGTTCTGTAAAACTACTCAACGGGACATGCAGGTGGTACCAACGCCCATCCATCGGAACCAGAGTCTCATCGATGGTTATCCGGTTTCTCCAGGGCAAATCACCTGCCACTCCGGTTTTCGTATCCACAAAACGAACATCAAATTTAAATCCGGGCTTATCACCCCGAATCATAAAATCCAGTGCATAGCCGTTGGCTGCCAGCCACGAGAGGTCTTTCACCGGTCTGAAATAAAGCCCCAGGTTGTTATACCGGGAAGCCCCTGTCCAGGAAATACAATTTTTGCCATTGTTGGGTTGGTTGGCCGAGTAAAAATCAATTTTTCCATCTCCGTAACTGCCCTCATATAACTGTTGATCCAAAAAATCAGTATAAATTAAAAAACCCGTGCTGTCCGGCACTTTTACATAGGGTGTTTGTGGAGGCGTGTTCAATCCAAGGGCCGTGAGCAAGGAAATATTCAGATCGTGATCAAACAACCCGTTACTGTCCTTTTCAAACAACCCAAAGCCCCCGTGATAGTCCCAGATCGTCCAGGGGATATTGTTTGCTTCCAGGTAAGTGCGCACCGTCTCATACCAAAACACCCGGTCTGCGGGATCGCTGTTGGGGATGTGTACACCAAATTCACCGCAAAAGACGGGCACCTTACGCTCGTTCTTAAAACGGATAGCGATATCCAGCTGCTGCTTTACTGAAGATACCGTACCCGTGTTGGCATATGCATTATAACTACTCTCTATCCAACTCCCTTTTAATTCCACGGGTAAGGCAGGCATGCTCCCGGCACTGTAAGGAAAGGGGACACCACTCAAGGGAACCATCGAAGGATTGACCC
>JAOUKJ010000514.1 GCA_029882675.1 Cyclobacteriaceae bacterium | reverse complement strand
GGGGGCATCACCTATGCCATCGGCCACTTCGCCGCGTGCACTGATGCTCCTGAGTCCTTTGGGTTGCAGTGCCCAAAAGGCCACATCGGCAATATGACACCAGAAATCGGCATAGACGCCCCCGGAGTAGTCGAGGAAATAGCGGTAGGTGCCGTGGCAGCGCTCGGGAAAGTATTCGGCATAGGGTGCAGGCCCGAGCCACATATCCCAGTTGAGGTTGTCAGGGGGAGTCTGGGGCTTTGGAAAGCCCAGGTCGCGTGAATGACCGGTCTTCCAGAGGCGAACTGTATTTATTTCACCGAGTACACCAGATTTGATGATCTCCACCACACGATGGTAGTTGTCTGTAGCGTGGATCTGCGTGCCGAGCTGGAAAATCCGATCGTGTTTTTCCATGTTGCTGAGCATCATCTGCCCTTCGGCTACATCGTAAGAGAGCGGCTTTTCCCCATACACATCTTTACCGGCCTGGAATGCCAACGTAGCAATCTGTGCGTGCCAGTGGTCAGGTGTGGCACAGGTGATGGCATCGATATCGTGGCGCTCCAGTACCTGCCGGAAGTCGGCATAGCCTTTGGCCTTTGTGCCCGGATGCAGGTCTTCCAGGGTCTTTAGGCCAGCGTTGAGGTGGTTTCTGTCCAGATCACACAGGGCGACCACTTCCACCTCAGGGAGGTTGGCAAACCAATTCAGGTGGTTGTTTCCCATGGTGCCTAATCCGATATGGGCCACGCGCAGGCGGTCACTGGCCATCACTTTATTGGATAGGGAGGGAAGGATAGAAAACCCGAAGGCCGCCAGTCCCGATTTCTTAATAAAGCCTCTTCTGTTGTCTTTGATCATCGTGTTTTTGTGCATGTTGTGTAGCAATGTACGAAGGAGTAGGGAAATTACGAAATGGTGGTATGGATGTGGTTTTATAAAAGGTATTTTTAATGCTATAATAAATAATTACAAAAATAGTTGTATTACTATAAACATAGTCGTAATATTGCCTCATGGAAAGTAAAAAGCTGACGAAAGCTGAAGAACAGGTGATGCAATACCTCTGGAAACTGAAGAAAGGTTTTCTCAAAGACATTGTAGAGCAATACCCGGAACCCCGCCCCGCCTATACGACCGTTTCTACGGTGATCAGGGTACTGGTGAAGAAAGGGTTTATTGCTTTCAATACCTATGGGAAGATTCATGAATATTATCCGGAAGTATCGAAAGGCACTTATTTTCAGGATCATATGAAGACTTTGATAGATAATTTCTTCGATGGTTCTGCGACTTCATTTGCTTCGTTTTTTGCCAACGAACAAATGGATCTGACTGAATTGGAAGAGATCAAAAAACTGATTGACGAAAGAATAGATAAAATGAGACAATAGATAGTAGATGTGAGATGGGAGAGGGGAAGTCTTCAGTCGGCAGTATAGTAGTCGGCAGTATGACAGGACGTGGGGATAGAAGAATTTCCTTTGGTTAGAGTAAAGGACAAACACACGCTTTTCCCACCTCATCTAATATCTCATATCTAACATCTAGAATCTTAAAAAAAATGACAATTTTTCTAATATACACCCTCAAAGTAAGCGCTTGCATAACGGCCTTTTACTTGCTGTATTTATTGCTTTTGAAGCGATATACCTTCTTTAGTTTAAACCGGTTTTATCTGTTGGCAGGGATGGCGTTGTCGTTTATTATTCCGTCTGTTGATCTGCCGGTATTGGAGCTATCTCCACAAATCCAGTCAAATGAGGTGTTTACTGCCATTACCGCAATAGAATGGCACGATTACTTTCAACCACAACAAATAGCAAATGAAGAAAATACAATAGATTATACTATGATATGGCCCGTGGTTTATATCACCGGCCTGTCACTCCTGTTCTTCAGGCTTTTACTTTCCATTGTCCGGATGGTCCGGATCAAAAACAAGGCTGAAGTACAACTTATGGGTAAAATAAAGGTGATGAGGACGGAAGGTACATTAGCGTTTTCCTTTTTCAATCTTGTTTTCTTGCCCAAAGACGAACACGACCCGATGGTCATGGCGCATGAAACGGCGCATGTGAGGCAGTTTCACTGGTTTGATCTGCTGTTGGCCGAAGTAACTACACTGTTGCTTTGGTACAACCCGGTGGTGGTGTGGTACAAGCGTTCGCTCAAACTCCAGCACGAATACCTGGCCGATGCCAGTGTAGTCAAAAGCAATCCTGCCATTGAAAATTACCTCAACTGTATGTTGAGGCAAGTGAGCAGGGGGAGTAGTAGCGGACTGGTCAGTCCATTTAATTCTATAACCATTAAAAAACGAATTATGATGATGACAAATAAAAAAACATCGTTGAAATATGCAGGCGTATATCTGTTCATTATACCCCTGGTGAGTTTGCTGTTGTTTGGTTTTTCCGACAGCAGGTTGGCGGAAAAGGCTTTTTCTGTTGTTTCCTATCACTCCGCAGAATTTGATATTGATACCGCCACGAAAGCGGACATCCCATCAGTTTGGCCTGTTGATAAGGAATACATGAAAATTGCGAGTGGGTATGGTATGCGCAAGCACCCAAAGACAGGGGAGATGAAGATGCATTTGGGAATAGACATGCCTATCCCGGAAGGTGAAAATATTTATGCCACAGCTGACGGAGTGGTGGCAGGATCCACCCTTGATAAAAGATATGGAAATTATATCCTGATCAAACACACTGATGCCTACTCTACGCATTATTCGCACATGAAGGAACTTTCCACCTTAAAATACGGAGACAAGGTGAAAAAGGGCCAGGTGATTGGGTATGTTGGAAGTTCCGGCTGGTCCACAGTACCCCATCTGCACTACGAAGTACATAAAGAAGGGAAGCGGGTAGATCCGGAGGGGTATTTACCGTAGAGACGCAGAGATGAATGTTCTGCGCAGTTGCGCAGAACATTTAAATAGCATTTTTTCTAACATGATAAAGTAGGGCTAATCAGTGCACAGAGATTTTTGCGATCCTCTTTGATCATTTAACCTTCAAACCCTCCACCCATTTTACGGTTACTCTCCTGATAGGCTTCATACAACTTGTCGGCCATTTTCGCCTCGCCGTTTTTAAGTAATGAACGTTGCAGGAGGCTGAGTATGGACATATTGCGCTGCATCACATAATTTTGTGTAGACATCCCTTCACTGATGTGAAAATCAATCTCATCAATAATGCGATTGCCGTACACTTCTGTTATCTCCAGGGCCAATTCTTTCTCACCTAACTGCAAAAGAGAATCAACGATTGAAATTGAACTCGCATCATAAGGAATGGCCTCATCGGGTACTTTGTCTAGCCCA
>JAOUKJ010000515.1 GCA_029882675.1 Cyclobacteriaceae bacterium | reverse complement strand
CGTATTATCTGTTGCTTTTAATACATACTTTGGAAACCGTGCAGCAAAAGAATGGCCGGCAGTCAGCCCCAGAAACATTCCCGGATAATCCTGTAAATCTGATTCGGTAATAAGCACTTTGGCCTGTGGTGTATCAAACATCACGGGTAAACTGCAAAAATCGCCCGGTGCCATCTCCGACACCTTTTTTTGGAGGTAGTCGCGCTCGTTGTGGGAATACATGGATTCTTCCTGCGGGAAAAAAGAGGCGGTGTTCCCGGGAAAAGTGATATCCATTATTTCGTTATTTATGGTAGTCGTCTTTTTGTTTTGATCAACCATGCGATAGGCCACTCCATCATCATAAGCGCGAAAAACCACCTGGTAATTACCGTTGAACCTCATGGTCAACTGATTGTATCTACTATCGATGACCGCATCCTTATTTGGCACTTGTGGTGTGATTTTTTCCTGATGCGCATCCATTTTTTGCCCCTTTAAACGGGGCGCTTTGCCCAGAATAACACCTCCGTCGCGCTCAAGTGCAATCCGGGTGACTTCTACTACCCGCCCATTTTTATAGTCAACGGCAAACGATAGGCCATCGCCCGTAGTGACTGTAACGGAGAGCTGTTCGTTGGGTGATTTCAGGGTGTAACTTTGTGCAGATACTACAAAGGACACCACTATTGTGACCAGGGCCAGGAGAAAATATTTCTTTAACCGACCGCGTATGCTATTATCGTTCATGTTTATCTGTTTGCTGATTGTTTGATTGTTGAAAATATCAGCGTGTAAATGTAATCACAATGCCCCTTAAACACAACCGCTAATTAAGTCAGGACCTACTTGACAATCAGTAAGGGCACTTTAATTTTGTGTCTCACTTTTCGAAGTGTTGTACCAAACACCAGGTCTTTAATCCCCCGATGGCCATGCACGCCCATTACCAGAAGGTCAATCTCCCGGGTGGCCGAAATTTTAATGATTTCATTTGCGGCATTTCCAAAGCCAATTTGGATATTGGCCTGATACCCCAACTCCTTGAGGTAGTTTTGGTATTTGGTCAAATTTTCAATATCCAGCTTGGTTTCATAATCCCGGGTGTTCTTTCCCAGATAACGGGCTGCAGCACTTTCCACGACATGAATCAGCGTGTAGCTGGCTGATTTTCCGCCCTGATTTATCGCACTTTTTATTACTTTTTGATCATTCCCTGAGAAATCAATAACAATGCCAACTTGCTGATAACTAATGGCACCCAGGGCTCCAATATCCATCGCTTCCCCGTGGGGCAGCTGAGATTGTTTTATCCGTTTTGAAGGGATAAACGGTTGTATAAAGACATACCCCAAAAGTGCCAGACAAGCCACGGCAACAGGAATGACAATAAAATAAATAAGCATGCGATAATCACCCGCAGTGGCAATCCATCCTGTAATTTCATCTATGACGAGGCTAATATTCAAATAGACAATAATACCAGCGCTCAGCCAGGCCAATACTTTTACCCATGGCTTGATGGTAAATTCCTTCATCTTCTTTTTGTCAGAATTAAAATGAATGAGTGGAATCACGGCAAATCCCAATTGAAGGCTTAAAATGACCTGACTTAAAATCAACAGGCTTCCCAAAGACTCATTTCCAAAAAACACAATAGTAAACAAAGCGGGAACAATGGCTAAAAGCCGGGATATAAGACGTCTTAGCCAGGGCTGAATTCGCAGGTTGAGGTGCCCTTCCATTACAATTTGTCCGGCCAGTGTACCGGTGATCGTTGAACTTTGTCCGGCGGCAATAAGCGCTATACCAAAAAAGGTCGGGGCTGCCTTCCCAAACAAATCGTTCAACAATTGGGAAGCATCCTGTATTTCGGCCACATGAAAAAAACCATTGACATGAAAAGCAGCGGCGGCAAGTATTAAAATAGCTGCGTTGACAAAAAATGCCAGATTAAGGGCAATAGTAGTATCAAAGAAATTCAGCCTGATGGCGCTTTTCATTCCGGCCACCGAGTGTTCAAATTTTCGCGTTTGTACCAGGGATGAATGTAAATAGAGGTTGTGTGGCATCACTGTTGCACCAATAATCCCTATGGCAATATATAATGCATTATCATCAAGACGTGAAGGGATAAGCCCGTGGGCGACATCACTGTATACCGGTGAAACAATCAGCATTTCGATAAAAAAGGAAAAACCGATGATAAACACCAGCGAAACAATAAACACTTCCATTATCCGCATCCCCTTATTCAACAGGTAAAGCAGTAGTATGGTGTCCAGCGCCGTTAAACAAATACCCCAAATCAAAGGCAGGTCAAACAACAGGTTAAGTCCGATAGCCATCCCTACAATCTCCGCCAAATCGCAGGCAGCAATGGCGATTTCTGCCAAAATATATAACGGAATATTTGCCCACCGCGGATAGGCGTTTTTTGATGCCTGGGCCAGATCCATACCTCTTACAATACCTAGCCGGGCACTCAGCGACTGCAAAAGCACCGCAATAAGGTTGGACATGAGTAACACCCATATCAATTTATATCCAAATTGAGAACCTCCGGCTATATCAGTAGCCCAATTGCCCGGATCCATATACCCCACACTCACCAGATAGGCCGGCCCAAAAAAGGCAAGAATTTTTTTCCACCCTTTTTTGTCTGTCCGCACAGAAGAATGAACTTCACTTAATGACTCTGATTTCATACGTTACAAACCTAACTAAATATATTTTACAACAAAAGTAATAACTTAGATTGATCTAACAATTAATTGTTCAGAAAATTTATTACTTTTGTTTTGTACAATCTAACATTATGGCTTCACCTACAGAAGAAAATTACTTAAAGTCGCTTTACGCCCTTACAAAAGAAGCAGAAGGGGTAAATGTATCGGTATTAAGTAGCGTACTGAAAGTAAGTTTACCCACCATAAACAGCATGGTGAAAAATCTAAAAAGGCAGGGTTATGTTAATTACAAAAAGTACAAACCCATTTTACTCACTGAAAAAGGAAAGAAAGAAGCAGCCCTGGTTCTTCGCAAGCACCGTTTAACAGAAATGTATTTGGTAGACAAAATGGGTTTTGGCTGGGAGGAGGTACACGAAATTGCAGAGCAGGTCGAGCATATCGATTCTCCCGTTTTTTTTGACAGAATGGACGAGTTGCTCGGTTATCCCAGGATCGACCCCCACGGGTCACCCATTCCTGACAAAGAGGGGGAAGTAATCATTGTCCCGAACGTAAAACTCAGTGATTGTAAACCTGGCGAAGTGGTAAAGCTAATTGCCTTGTCGCATTCCTCAGCTGATTTTTTAAGGTTTTTAAACAGCCGT
>JAOUKJ010000513.1 GCA_029882675.1 Cyclobacteriaceae bacterium | reverse complement strand
CCTTGTGGAAGCCGGAGGTATTTAATTTATAAATTAAGCAATTAGTCCGTTTCAAAATCAGACAAATGGTTACGATAAAGGGCTAAATACTCAAAATTTAGCGTCTTAACGTTAATTTTACCAACGTCTCAGAACGCGGATTAAACAGGGGAGACTACGGATTGGATTTTCGATAATGAGGTTTCAGGAAGCATCTTTTCAAAATTTTGTATTGGGAAACTTCTTTCAGAATACCCTAAAGGAAACAATAATATAAAATATTTTTGGTGAGATAATTTTATAATTAAACAATCCTTAATAGGCTGAAATTTGTATGAAAACCAAATAGTTAATAAATTTATATATGCGGTTCCCTGTTTTTCATACAGTCCTTCTTCTATTCGTAAGTTGTATTGAACACCCTCCTTCTCCTGAACCCGAAACGTATGATTTATTTCATTCCGACTCAATTTATAAAGTCAGTAAAATAGTTCTTGAATTAGAACAGGGAAACATGGACAATTATCAATGGGAAATATTATATAAAAATGATACCATTTCTTCAACGTCCTCAAATTTTCAAACTATGGCAACCTTTTATTCCTGGAATGATTTTGGGCAATTGGATAAAATTAATCTGGGTTCAGACGGGTTTGTTAACAAATATCTCTACGAAAATTCCTTACTAATTAAAATGAGGTATCAATGGTCTGTCTTTATGGGCAATGGTTCTGAAGAACATTCCTATTATGATTATGAAGAAAATCAAATTACCATAACTGATTCATTAGTTTGGGTCAGTTATCAAAACAGACCTTCAACATTTCTCAGAAAACACATTTTAACCTTTGATCAAAAAGGTAATGTCATTAAAATTGAAGCAACAACGGCAGATTCCTTTCAATGGTTTGAGTTCACATTTGATGATGCCTATAGCCCTTTAAGCGAGTTTATCTATTGTACTTTGACTTTAGATGAAAATGGATTTTTTGCCGCTTATCCATTAAACCTTCCCCTTTCTAAAAACAACATCCTCCAGGAAAAAGTATTTAATTCAGATAGTGTACTTGTTTTAGAGAAAATGCATGATATATCCTACAGTGAAGATGGTAGATATCCTTTAACTTACGATCAGTACGATTTTGAGTATGTAGCAACATCTGCAAAGTAATTTTTACAATTATCACCTAATTCCCAGAATCCTTTAACAGTAGGTCACATCTGGTGAGTATGCTGTTTTGTCAATTTGGTCAAGCTGGTTCGGTACGCGATATCAGTAATGGCATGAGACGCATCACCGGCAACTTAAACCATCTGGGTTTTGGGAAGGAACCAGCCAAGTCATCCATCTCCTACATCAATTAACATCGGGATTGGAGGCTATTTCGTGATTTTTATTACGAATTGAAGCTATCCAATCATCTACTCACCCCACACTATCATCTACGTCCTGCACCTTGTTCACCAGCAACGCGGCGATAAGAAAAGACACCCCGCTGGTTACTATAGCATATACCGGATCTCCCCCATAGAGGTATTTTACCATGGGGCCGCCAATCAGTGCATTCAATATCTGCGGCAGGACAATGAAAAAATTGAAAATACCCATATATACGCCCATCTTCAAAGGCGGAATAGATCCTGCCAGGATAGCATAAGGCATAGCGAGTATACTGGCCCAGGCTATTCCCACGCATAACATTGACAATATAAGCCACATGGGATCATTGATCACGTATATCGAAAGCAGTCCTATACCCCCGATAACCAGGGAAATGGAATGTGTCCGTTTACGCCCCACTTTTGCGGCAATGGCCGGCAGGAAGAAAGCAAACACAGCCGACACCGCATTATACACACCAAACATCACCCCTACCCAATCGCCGGCCTCCTGGTACATTTTTGAGTGGTTATCATCCAGGCCCAGGCCATAGATATGGTGGGCCACAGCGGGGGTAGCAAAGACCCACATGCCAAACAACCCAAACCAGCTGAAAAACTGTACGTAGCTCAATTGCCGCATGGTGATGGGCATATTTTTAAAGTCAGTAAAGATATCGAGCAGGCCCTTGCTTTTTTCTGCCGGGATATCCTTTTCTTCTACTCCGTTAAACTCCTTCATCTCTTCCGGGCTGTATTCCCGGGTAGTTATTACTGTGATCAGGATGGCTCCAACCAGTGTAAGGGCCCCAAACACAAAAGACCATATCAGGTGTGGAGGCACTGTTCCCGCAGGGCTTTCATTAGACACGCCCAGCCAGTTGGTGAGCACATAAGGTAACCAGCTCCCAACCACGGCCCCCAGGCCAATCAGCACTGTTTGTATGGAAAATCCCATTGTACGCTGTGTAGAATCCAGCTTATCGGCAACCAGGGCCCGGAAGGGTTCCATGGCAATATTAAAAGAGGCATCCATGATCATGAGCATACCTGCACCCACCCACAAAGAGGGGAGAAAAGCAATGAAAATATCTGCCCTTGGCATAAACACCAGGCCTATACTGGCCAACAAAGCACCCACCAGAAAGTAAGGGCGCCTTCGGCCCAGACGCGTCCACGTGCGGTCGCTGTAATAGCCAATGATGGGTTGTACAATAAGTCCGGTGAGGGGGGCCACCAGCCAGAACCAGGAAAGCTCATGAACGTCAGCACCGAAAATCTGGAGTATGCGGCTGGCATTGGCATTTTGAAGGGCAAAGCCCATCTGTATGCCCATAAAGCCAAAGCTCATGTTCCATATTTGCCAGAGAGATAATTTAGGTCGGTAGGTCATCGTGCGGTTATTCTATAAAGACAAAATATTGCAAAGGCTTAACAGCAACAGACGATCCCGCCGTCCATTCCACCTGTGTTTCACTAAAATATTCAGCGTGGATGCCCGCCAGGTTTTTATTGATCACAACCTGCTGGCCTTTGCCATCCAGATTAATAACCACCGTCACTTTGTTATCTCCCTTTTCACGGTAAAAGGCAATAACCCGGTCATTGCCGGTATCTATAAATTTAATCATTCCCCCAAAATCGCCACTCCACAAAGCCTTGTTTTCCTTTCTCAGCCTGACCAATTTTGTGTAAAAATCCCTGACATTGTCCGGGTCTGTCCAGTTGATGGTATCTTTTTCAAAAAATTGTAAGCGCTTTTTCATCCCGGCCTCCTGGCCACTGTAAATCATGGGCAGTCCATTGATGGTAAACATCAATAAGGCATTGGCCTTATGTCCTTCGCCATAGCGCTCGAATACGGTACCACTCCAGGAGTTTTCATCGTGGTTGGTGGCAAAGTTGAGGCGGTACGCTTTCAGGCCATACCTATCGAGGTCATGCTGAATATAATTCCT